>CAIMMA010000819.1 GCA_903842475.1 uncultured bacterium | reverse complement strand
TTTTTCTTCCTTTTTCTTTTCTTTCGGAGGTAATGGCTGAGTGTTGTAACCATTGACAACATACCGCGCTGTTGTTAAAATCACCAACATGAAGGCACAAATAATACTAAACCAACGTCAACCGATCTCTGAAAACGCCTTCGTTGAAATGGTGGTGTGGCGAGTCCCATCACCCATTTCGGGGAGTATCCATGGCTTCAAATATCGGCTTGCCCTTGTTGTGAACGGCTCCTGCGTACTTCGCTACGATAACGAAATGGGCAAAGGAGACCACAAGCACATGGGCGAGCACGAAATTCCCTACATTTTCACCACTCCCCAGGCCTTGTTGAATGATTTTTGGAACGACGTGGATAATTGGAGGCCATAAAAATGAGAACTGTAACTTTGGAAGTTTCTTCCCGTGAAAAAATTAATAAACGATTTTTGCAAGCGTTTGAGGGTGAGCCTCAAGGAGAGTTTATAAGCTTCGAGTCTCCCGCACTCCTTTTCAAAATCCTCTCGGGTAAGCGCTGGGAGTTGCTGAAAATCATGACTGGCGCAGGGCCAATAACAATTCGCGAGGCGGCACGCCGGATAGGACGAGATGTAAAAGCTGTGCATAGCGACGTGCATGCACTTTTGAATACAGGCTTATTACAAAAAACGGACAATGGCCGTATCGTTTTTCCTTTTGATGCCGTGCATGTAGATTTCATGCTTAAAGCAGCCTGACTCAAATCATTGGCTAATCGGGTAGCGGGGGGGAACCTCTCCCCCAGCCCCCACACCACCTAGCATGCGGGTCCGCACTAGGCGGTCCCCATGAGCTACCGAGTCGTAGCCTGGTAATGGAGTTTACCCATAGCTCTTTGATAGAAAGCAAACCTTGAACCTTGAGCCATTGATTGGTCATACCCGTCTGAGGGCAGGCAGGGACATTGTTTATTAGTTTACCAGTTACAGAGATGGCCCTTGCCGTTAATTGACAAACAAACAACGTCCCTGTGATTGTCCGAGAAATTTGGTCGCCGATTTGAGTTGCGTGGACCTAGGCGCACGAGGAAATGTCCCCTTTTTCTTTCTGAGGTCCGACTTGAACTGGAACAAAAAAGGGCTGCCGGTTCCCAACTCCAACCGGCAGCCCGTCCATCCATACTCAGCTTACAACTTGTCCAATAACCGGCTGCGCCTCAAACGTCCGCCTGCTCCTGTACCAGTGCCAGCACTTTATCGCCGTAACGGTCAGTGACCATTTCCTTGATCCCGAGCAGGACGGCCCAACGCTTGAAAGCCTCGACAAAGACAATGGTCATCAACACCATCAAAATCGCCGACATGGAGGCCAGCAAGTAGAGCCCCTTGGGCAGGAAATTGGCGGTGATGTTGAGGTAGCCAGCCCACATACAGATCGGCAGCATCAGCAAACCGGGACCAGCGGTGACCCACGCGTATTTCGCCTTGCCCAGCCGGATCAACATGGTGGTGCCGACAATTAAGGCGCAGGTGGCGAGCAACTGGTTGCTCATGCCGAACAACGGCCAGATGGTCGAAATCTCGCCGGTGTACACCAGGTAGCCCCAGGCCGAGGTAAAGGCGGCGCTGGTCAAGACGATGCCGGGGGTCCAGGCATTATCGGCAAACGGCGCATACACTTTGCCGAGCATCTCCTGCAGCAGATAGCGGCCCACGCGGGTGCCGGCATCCACCGCTGTCAGGATGAAAACCGCTTCAAACATGATGGCAAAGTGGTACCAGTAGGCCATCATCCCCTTCATAAAAGGCACGGAAGAAAAGATATAAGCCATACCCACGGCCAGAGACACCGCGCCCCCCGGTCGACCCTGGATCTGTTCGCCCACCTGGGTGGCGAGGTCCGGCAGATTCACCGTCGCCATGTTGAGGGTTGCAAAGACCTTGGGTGCGGTGTTGATCGCATAATAGTCGGCCGGCACCAGGGCGCAGGCGGCAATCAGGGCCATTATGGCGACAAAGCCTTCGGTCAGCATGGCGCCGTAGCCGACAAAGAGGATGTCGCGTTCGTTGGCGATCATCTTCGGGGTGGTGCCGGTGCCGATGATGGCATGGAACCCGGATAGGGCGCCGCAGGCAATGGTGATGAAGATGAAAGGGAAGGCGGCGCCGGGGATGATCGGACCACCGCCGAAGAAATAGGGGGTGATGGCCGGCATCTGCAGCACAGGGTGCACATAAAAAATACCCAGGGCCAGGAGGCCGATGGTACCGATCTTCAAATAGGTGGAGAGGTAATCTCGCGGCACCAGCAAAAACCAGACCGGCAGCACCGAGGCGGCAAAACCGTAGGCCGGGATGATCACGGCCAGCTGTTTCTTGGAAAAGGTGAACAATGCGGCCAGGGTGGGGTTAGCGGCGACATGCGGTCCCACAAGGATCGACAGGAAAAGGAGGACCACGCCGATCAGGCTTCCGCCTTTGATATCACCCGGTCGAACCT
The DNA here is from genome assembly GCA_903842475.1 of uncultured bacterium. Classification (GTDB taxonomy): domain Bacteria; phylum Desulfobacterota; class Desulfobulbia; order Desulfobulbales; family Desulfobulbaceae; genus Desulfobulbus. The sequence goes on along the minus strand of CAIMMA010000819.1, from coordinate 997 downwards.
TCTGCATATAGATGCCCATGATCATGGCGATCGGGATGGTGGCAAAAACGGTGAAGGTGCCCCAGGGGCTGTTGAACATGGCGTTGACCACCGCAATCGACAGTCCGGCCAGGGTGAGAATCAGGATAAACAGGATGGCCACCGAGGCGACCTTGCCCGCCGTCTTGCCAATCTCGGCCTCGGCGATCACCGAGAGGCTCTTGCCCTTATGGCGAACCGAGGCGAACAATACGACCATGTCGTGCACCGCGCCCGCCAGCACCGCGCCGATCAAAATCCACAGAGCGCCCGGCATAAAACCGAACTGAGCGGCCAACACCGGCCCCAGGAGCGGCCCCGCAGCCGCAATAGCCGCGAAATGATGGCCGAACAAAACATACTTGTTGGTTTTCACATAGTCATGGCCATCGGCCTGGGTGACTGCGGGCGTCTCCCGGTCATCGCGCAGATTCATCACCTTGTTGGCGATGAAGACTCCATAGAGCCGGTAGGCTATGGCGAAAATGCAAAGCGCCGCAAAAATCAGAGTTAACGAATTCATCTTTCTCCCCCCTTTGAGTTGATTTTTCTCGGCCGCAGCCAAACGACGCGGCTCGAACATGAGCGCAGAATACCTCACATTATCAACAGGAAAAGGGGATTTCTCCGAATGGTACGCCAGGCGGGATGAATGGTCGGAAAACAGCGATGAACTACAGATCGAAGTGCTTTTTCAGTTCCTGGACCTGGTAGCGGCTCACCGGAATCCTGGTTCTGTTGGCATCGTCCAGAATCAGGTTGTAACTGCGGTTGAACCAGGGAATGACCTCGCGGACGTGATTGCTGTTCACCAGATAGCTGCGGTGCGGCCTGAAGAAACCGCCAGCGGCCAGTTTCTGTTCCAGGTCGCAGAGGGTCCAGCGGGTGTGGTAGCACCCAGCGCGAGTGTGAACAACAACCTCGCCGTCCTTGGCGTGGGCGAAAACGATCCGCTCCGGGACCGTCGGCACAATGACCT
>CAIMMA010000818.1 GCA_903842475.1 uncultured bacterium | reverse complement strand
TCCCCAACTCGTGCCGCATCATTCCATGCCAATATTCAGCTAGGGCATCGGTCACTTCGACACTGAACCCATGGAGGAGGAGGTAATCATGGTAGGCATTCGCCTGATACAATCGCGCGGTCTCTTCGCCGATCCGTTCGCCAATGGTGACGATAAAAAATCCGGCAATGTCGCCCCCTTCTCGGGCAGACTTATAATAATCAGCGATACAGAGATACGGCGGCTCAGCCTGGCGAGGGAAAGCAAAAACAAACTCACGCCCTTGCGCCTCGACAAACAGAGTGTTTTCCTCAGAGTGGCACCGGAAATATCCGTAGGACACTTTGGGTTGAATCCAGCCCGCTTCCACCGACCGATGCATTAACTGCTCATATTGGGGCCGGACTGTTCCCTGAATCAACTGCTCATATTCCCCTGCCCCCATTTTACCACGACGGTATCCCCATCGACCACGGAAGAGCGCCTGGATATTGATCAGGGGAAAGAGTACGGCCGGGTCGATATCAGTAACATAACGCTGGCCGATGAAGGGGGGCGACGGCACAGGGTTGGAGCGATCAAGGATTACATCCTTGACCCCGGGTTTCATCGGCTGAACGGCGGTGGCGCCGTTATACGCGGTGGCAACCAGCCGTCCCTCCTCGAATTCCCGCACCGCCTTCAAACCGGCAAAGGCATCGGCGCAATACACCACCGGGCCGGGATATCCGGGCACGCATGATTCGGCCACGAATTTCGGGGTCAGGGCGGCACCTCCCAACAGAATCGGCATCTGTAACCCGGCTTCGCGATACTGGGCCATGGATTCCTGCATCACAATGGCGGATTTGACCAGCAGACCGCTCAGACCAATTAAATCAACCTGGTATTCCTTGGCTTTTTCGATGATCGTTTCGGTAGGCACCTTAATGCCGATATTATAGACCTTGTAGCCGTTGTTGGAGAGGATGATGTCCACCAGATTCTTGCCGATATCATGGACATCGCCCTGGACCGTGGCTAAAAGGATCTTAGTGGCACCGCCGCCATCGGCCTTGTCCATGAACGGTTCGAGCAGGTTCACCGAGGCCCGCATCACCTCGGCGGACTGGAGCACAAAGGGCAGCAGGAGTTCTCCCTTGCCGAAGAGTTCCCCCACATGGCGCATGGCCGGCACAAGGATCTGGTTGATGATGTCCAGAGGCTTGAACCGCTCCCGCAGGATGGCGAGGATATCGTCGAGTCCGTCCTTGTCGCCGTCCATCACCCGGTGAAACAACTGTTCCTCCGGAGTCCTGGTCACGGCCTGTTCCTCGTCCGTAACCACCGCCGCCTTACCACTGAAATGGTCGATGAACCGCATCAGCGGGTCTTTCTCCCCGGCCACCTGCCGGTTCTCAAGCAGGTCCAGGCTGATCTGCCGATCTTCCGCCGAAATCCGTGCCAAAGGAAGTATTTTGGCGGCATCGACAATGGCGGCGTCCAGACCAGCCCCCACTGCCTGGTGGAGAAAAACGGAGTTGAGAATACGACGGGCCTGGGGTGCCAGACCAAAGGAAATATTACTCAGCCCCAGCACGGTGAGACACCCGGGCAGTTCCGATTTGATCCGACGAATGCCTTCCAGGGTCTGGAGAGCGGCATCGCGCAGGGTCTCGTCCCCGGAACCGACGGTGAAGGTCAGGCAATCAAACAGCAGGTCATGGGGCCGCAGCCCGCATTCATCAACCGCAATGGCCTGGATGGCCCGGGCAATCCGCAGCTTGTCGTCGCAGTGCATGGCCATGCCCTGCTCGTCAATGGTCAGGGCAACGACCGCGGCCCCGTATTTCTTGGCGGCTCGGCAGATGCGGCGGATATTGATACCCCCGTCCTCCAGGTTGATGGAATTGATGATCGCTCGCCCCGGATAGAGCTGCAGGCAGGCCTCAATGCACTCCGGCGTGGTCGAATCGATCATGAGCGGAGCCTTTAGGGCACCGGCGCACAATTGCACCAGGGTTGTCAGATCGGTCTTTTCATCGCGGCCGGCATAGGCGGTGCAAAGGTCGATGATGTGGGCGCCCTTGGCCTCCTGCTCAAGGGCAATTTTGAGGCAGCCCTGGTAATCGTCGGCAAGCAGCAACTCGCGGAATTTTTTTGAGCCATTGGCGTTGGCTCGCTCGCCGATGAGCAAGGGGGGGATCTCCTGTTGGAGTTCAACGGCCTGATAGAGACTGGCAACCGATGGCTTCATGCGCTCACCTCCCGCAGGCCGGGTTTCACGCCGTCCAGAGTCTTAACCAGCTGCCGTATATGGGCGGGGGTGGTGCCGCAGCAGCCCCCGACCACGCTCACCCCCCACTCCTCGACGAAGCGGCGCATCCGCTGCGCGTACTCCTCCGGAGACAGGCGGTAGACGGTGCGTCCGTCCACCACCTCGGGCAGGCCCTGGTTGGGGATGCAGGAGACGCGGCCGGGCCACTCCGCGCAGAGGTA
>CAIMMA010000817.1 GCA_903842475.1 uncultured bacterium | reverse complement strand
GGTTGGAGAACCCGCAGCATTCGCAACAACCGACTCGATATCATTCACAAACGGTTGATGGGTTCCTCCCACCAAGGCATCTGGCATGGCCGTATGCGCTGGGGGCGCGGGCAATATTTCATGGGAACCCATCCCCTGTACATCCTGCCGCTCGGCATCTACCGTATGGCTGAAAAACCGTTTATTCTCGGTGGGCTGGGGATTATCTGCGGCTACTTCAAGGCTATGCTGGAAAAGATGCAGCGCTACGAGGATCCGGGGTTTCGCGAGTAGCTGCATGCCTGGCAATTCGAGAAATTGAAAATAGGCAGACGGCTGGAGCGAATACCGGACCCGCCAGCAGGGCTTTACTGATGGACGAGATGATGCATCCCCCCTCCAGGCTGCTTTCGATCATCATCGTCAGCTTCAACACCCGCGATGTGACCCGCGAGTGCCTGCAGCGGGTCTTTGCATACGGTGCCGACCTTGATATGGAGGTCATCGTGGTCGACAACGCCTCCCGCGACGATTCCGTTGCCATGATCAAGGCCGAGTTCCCCCAGGCGCTGCTGCTGCAGACCGTGAAAAACCAGGGGTTTGCCGGCGGCAACAACGTCGGCATCCGCTTGGCCCGAGGGCGCTTCGTTTTACTGCTCAACTCCGACGCCTACCTTTTCCCAGACACGCTTGCAACGACCCTCAAAGCCATGGAGGAAAATCCTGGGTGGGGTATTCTGGGGGTGAAGCTGGTGGGAACCGATGACAGTCCGCAGCCGTCGGCACGGATGCTGCCCACTCCCTGGAGCAAATTTCTGGTCATCTCCGGTATCGCCAGCAGGTTCCCGCATTCACGGCTCCTGGGCGGACCCGATTACCCCTGGTGGGATCACGCCAGCGAGCGGGTTGTCGGTTGGGTGCCGGGCGCTTTTTTTCTGGTGCGCCGCGAGGTCTTCGACGCCATTGGCCTGCTCAATGAGAAGCGTTATTTCCTCTACTTCGAGGAGATCGAATTCTGCAAGAAATCGTCGCAAGCGGGCTGGCCGGTAATTTTTTTTCCTCATGCCCGTTGCATCCATCTGGGTGGGCAAAGCTCGGCTGCCACCGGCAAGGTTACCAAGGCGGGGCGACAGCTCACCTATCTGCGGGTGCAGAGCGAATTTCGCTACTGCCGGGCCAATTTCGGTTTGTGCAGGGTAGTGCGGGCCGCTGGCGTGGAGCTGATGTGGAAAGGAGTGGTCAGGCTGAAAAACTCCCTGCAGGGAGGCGCGCAGGCCAGGATCAAACGTGAGGATGCCGCTCAGACCATGGAGTTGATCATGGCGACCCTGAAGAACGATGGATTCGGCCGCGAATTGACGGGGGCAGGGATGCCCGCCGCGCCGCCGGAACGACACTCAGCGCTCGACGCCCCGATTGACACGACTACCGAAGGATTGCCGCCGGAAGCGCTGCAGAACCGGATTGTCAACGAAGACCGCAAACTCTGGCTGAACATCCGGCGTGACCTTCGCACTCATTTTTATGACTGGGGACGTCAGGGGTTTTGGGTGATGCAGGTGTACCGGTTCGGCCGATGGCGATACACCATCAACAGCACGCTGCTGCGCAAGCCCTGGTCATTGCTGTACAAATTCCTCTACAAGATGATCCAGATCCTCACCGGAATCGAGTTTCCCTGCGAGGTGCCGGTGGGCAGAGACTTTCGTATTGACCATTTCGGCGACATCATTGTCAGTGGCTTCGCCGCATTCGGTGACAACTGCGTCATCCGCAACGGCGTAACCGTCGGGCTCAAACGAGAAGATGACCCCTGCGCACCGCAATTCGGCAACAAGGTCAACATCGGCACCGGCGCCAAGGTGCTGGGCAGGATCACCATCGGCAACAATGTCGACATCGGCGCCAACACGGTCCTGCTGCAGGATGTGCCGGACGATTATTTGGCCGTCGGTACCCCGGCAAGACTGATTGCCAAAAATAAGTCAACGTCCCCGTCGCAGAAGGCGGAAACCGCGTGAGCGCTTCGTTGCCCGCCATAGATGTCATCATCATCGGTATCAACGTGGAACGCTACCTGGCGGACTGCATCGCATCGATCCGCGCTGCCGACTATCCTCAGGAACTCCTGAGCATCACCTTTGTTGACGGCGGTTCGAGCGACCACAGTATTGCCATTGGCAGAGATGCCGGTGTTACCTTGATCGAGCTTAACGACCCGCATCCCACCCCGGGGCGAGGACGTAACACCGGTCTCTTTGCTGCCACGGCTCCATTTGTGCAATTCCTGGATGCCGATACCCTGCTGGACCCGGCCTGGTTCAGAACAGCGCTGCCGCATTTCACCGACAAGGTTGTTGCTGTTTGCGGCAAGCGGAGCGAACGCTGGCCAAACAAAAACATTTATCACATTATTGCTTCGCTGGAATGGCAGTACGAGCAGGGGCCTTGCCGGTATTTCGGGGGCGATTTCCTGGCCCAGCGGGAGCCGTTGGTTGCAGCAGGCGGCTTTGATGCTCTATTGATCGCAGGTGAGGAACCTGACTTCAGTGCCCGGTTGCGGAGACAAGG
>CAIMMA010000816.1 GCA_903842475.1 uncultured bacterium | reverse complement strand
TTTTCGGGATAGCAGGCCCGGTAGCCCCGATGGGCGATGATCAACGGTTGCGGGCCAAACCGGCTGAAAAACCCCTGCCCCCGCCCTGGCCCCTCAGCCCCTCCCCGGTCATTGATCGTCATGCCGACTACCGCACCAGCAGTCGGCGATTGCCAAGCGTATCCTCGCGACCAACGATCATCAGATCGCTCAATTCGTTGCGGTCGTCAGCTTTGGATGGAAAATGAGCCTGCAACAGCGCGCCGATTTCTTCAATGATGGCGCAAAGGGTTGCACAGGTCTGTTTCTTCCTTATCCCCGAGGTCAAGCGATCGACAAATTCCTGCCAGATCGGCGGCGCAAGGTGGGCGTTGATGCCGCGATCACCTAGAATCCAGACCCTACGCTCCAGGACGGAGATATAAATCAAAACGCCAGTGGCATCCCTGGTGGCCTGAAGCCCTTCGGCATAAAAATGGGTGAAAGCGGCCCGCGCCACTTCGGCATCAACCCGCTCCTTGTGCAGAAAGAGGCGTAGCAATGGTGGGCAGCGGCGAAGGATCAGGCGCGCCAGGAGCAGCAGCACCGGAAAGCAGCCGAGAAAAAGCCAGAGCACCTCACCCTGCCACCACATCAGGGAAGCCAGGCCAAAGGCTGCGGCCAGAGCCAACGGCCCGGCGATGAGCATACCACCGGCGAGTTCCGCCTCTGGATAGCTGTGGCTCGCCGAGACCACCATGGGCACGATTTCACCGGCGGTCTGTTGTTCGACCAGCTGCACTATCCGGCTGATCTGCTGCTGTTCTTCAGCAGTGAAAAATTTCTCCGCCAGGGTCTGCATACTTACCATCCTCCCGAAGCGCCGCCGCCACCGAACCCGCCGCCGCCACCGCTGAAACCACCACCCCCGAAGCTGCCGCCGCCAAAGCCGCCGCCAGGGAAAAACCCACCCGATCCGTAGTGGCCGCTTCTAGTTCCGGCGAGGACACTGGCAACGAGCGCACCCACGATCCCGACCGGGATGAGCAGCATAATGACCAGCCAACTGAACAAGCCTTGGAAAACCAGCGCGGCAAGCAGGGGCGCAAATACAGCCCCAAATCCGGCGGCCAGCGGTTTTTTCCAGCTGAAGACATTGCCGATAACCATCAAGCCGAAGAACAGAAACATCAAAAAAGCCCCGGAACTCTTCTGCTGGCGCGGGGGATCGTCCCGCCCCTTACCGGTATACTCCCCTTTGACAGCGGCAGCCATGGCCGCCACTCCATTGATCACACCCTGGTCGTACTCGCCCCGCTTGAAGGCAGGGGCAATCCGTTCCCGGATAATTCGCCCGGCCACCAGATCGGTCAACCGCCCCTCCAGCCCATAACCGGTTTCGATACGGATCTTGCGATCATTGCTAATGATGAGCAGCAACGCACCGTTATCAAACCCTTTTTGTCCAAGTTGCCAGGTCTCGGCCACCTTGAGAGCATACGGCTCCAGGCTTTCACCCTCCAGGCTGGGAATGGTCAGAACAACGATCTGGGTGGAATCGGTCTGTTCCAGATTTTCCAGGGTCTGCTCGAGCACCCGCACCGAGGACGAACGCAGAATATGGGCCGTATCATTGACCCTGCCGGTTAACGGGGGCACATCCAAGGCAAAGGCCGCTGCCCAGGCCCCTGACAGCAGCAAAAGGGCAGCGAACAACGGCAAAACGGGGAGTTTGCGAAGCGCTTTCATACCGGACCCGAACCGTTAAAATTTAACCTTGGGGACTTCCTGCGCCTGGGGTGCGGCCTTGAAATATTCTTTGCGCTCAAGATGTAATAGGAGCGTATTGGTGAGACTTTCCGGAAACCTTCGGATCGAGCCGTTGAAAACCTCAACCGCCTGGTTGTACCTTTGCCGGGCGACATTGATCCGGTTTTCGGTGCCCTCCAACTGATTCTGCAGATCAAGGAAATTCTGGTTGGCTTTCAATTCAGGATAGCGTTCGACCACCACCATCAGCTTAGAAAGAGCCGAGCTCAGATTGCCCTGGGTTTCCTGTAACTGCTGCATCAACGCAGGATTGCCCAGATCTTTGGAAGTAACCTGGACGGCGGTGGCCTTGGAACGGGCCGTGATGACCGCAGTCAATGTTTCCTGCTCATGCCTGGCATAGCCCTTGACCGTTTCGACCAGATTGGGGATGAGATCCGCCCGTCGCTGCAAGCTCGACTCGATGTCGGCCCAAGCCTTGAAGACTGCTTCCTCCTTGGTCTGCAAGGCATTGTACCCGCAGCTGGAAACCAATACCATGGTAACCAGGGCCGTCAATAGTTTGGAAAAAAAATGCATTTTCGACTCCTCCAGCAGTTGATCAATCGGTGAAATAACCGGCCGAACAAACGATCACCCTTTTTCAGAACACGGCTATTTCCGGTCAGGTTGATTGACTTGATAATTTAGAAGCCCCCTTTACTCCCCCGGCCGACTGCCGCCACAATGGGATAAGGAGCAAATTACATACAAAGGAGGCCTGCTCATGCGATTGCACACCGAACAACACCAACAGTACTGCGGAATCGATCTGCGCACCAACAAAATATACCTGTGCATCCTCAACCAAGAAGGGGCACTCCTGCCCTGTCGCAAAACCAACACCGAGCCGGAACTCTTTCTCCAAACCATCGCCCCTCTCGGGAGGGTCTGGTCGTCAGCGCTGCGGGCATGTTTTCATGGTACTGGCGATCGACACCCAAAGAATTACGGCCTTGCTCCGAGGCGGCCTGATTCCCTCGGCCTACGTCTATCCGCTACACATGCGGGCCGCGGCAACCCTTTCACTCCACAACCCAATACCCTGCTGAATTCAACGACGGTCGCGTGTACCCAAATCCCAATGCCTAATTACCCAAATCAAGAACCCGGGCAACTCCTTGCGATATTTCTAGCACTGAAGTCGCAACTTCAAACGATCGTGCACGGAGTTCTACAATCGAAACTCTATCTTTGACCTGTGGCACAGCACTTACCAAGGACTCTCTGAACCACCCTGCCCCGCCTATTAAATAAAAATTGGTTCCATAGATAAGAAATTTGGCGCGGCTTATATCGGCCAAATACCGCAGGCCGGTAACGAGATTCTGAATGGTTTGCGCATCACTCCAGGATGAATAAAACGCCGATGTGTGCAGGAGTATCAGATCAGGATCTGCACTGGTCGCTTCCTTAAATCGTGAAATATCATTAAACCACAAAGGGGTTGTCGATCGGGACATGAGCTTCACCCTCGATCCAAATGCACGTCGAAGTATGTCACAAATCGCATCCGCATTGGTTTGGCCGGTCAACAATCTCTCACGGTCATACACTGTCTCGAAAAAAGGCGCATCGAGCACAAGAACGGCACACTGGTTGTTGGTACAATTTGAAGACAGGGCAAGCCCTGGGGACAGCAACCAAAGTGATACCAATCCAAGGACCCACGCTTTTACGGGGATCATAGAGACAGCGCCTCTTTCACGAGGGTTTTAAATCGCCTCCTGATGACGGGATCACTGAACGTCCCCGGCGGAGGAATTTCAAAAACTTCAAGACGAGCGTTCAGCTTGGGTATCAGTTGAACGAGTGACGCTTTCCAACTTTCGCCTCCGTGGTGAAAACCCCGGCTGTACACCAAGAAGCGGGCATCTGAACTCGCAAGATATTGCAGGAATGAGAAAAACTTACGGTCAGGATCGACTACATTAGTGCTGTCATAGAAACAGGAGGCATGAATTATGATCAGCCTTGGATGCATTTTCAGCACCTGGTCCTCTCGTTCCCACTGCAAGCTTGTTGTCTCTTTGTAAAGTACGACCCCGGGCAGGTCCTTCAGCATTTCGGTGAGCTCGTCCGCATTCGTTCGACCCTTTAGCCACGCAGCTTGGTCATACACCACATCTCTCAAAGGAGAGTCCATGATCACAACAGCCACGTCCTTGCCGACTTCCGAGTTGTCATTTCCACTGTGACGCATGATAGCGAAGGTGGCGACCCCCACAGCTAGAAACGCGACAACGACGACCACCACGCAGGCTATCAAAAACCTGCGGGCCCGTGCCCTGATCTGCTCGATGGCAATTTCGTATCGTTGATCTTTGGTGAGTTTTTGGGTGTCCACATTGAAGAACTCCAAAGCGGCCGTAACCAGCTTGGCTCGGTCAGCTTCCGCGGCGGTCCTGATAAGCCGCTCTTCTCTTACCGCATGTTGACGAAAGACCCAGGCAGCTGCAGCAACAATAAAAGCCACAAGGGTGATCCCGGAACTTACCAATCCGATTGCTTGCCACATATACCCACCTCAGATCTTCTATCAGGATGAAGGATGGTCTCCACGCTTCGCCTCGAACTTCCAGTAGGCGGTGTTATGTCTCGGCTACCACCATATGCACTTATCGACCAGCACAATCCTGTTTTTTCAGGAATATAATCACTCGGGATAATACAGTTAGGTGTTTGATCTACGATAAAGTGCCAGAAATAAAGCAAGCGATACCAATGCAGACGCGCAAGCTCGATTGAGCTGGCGCAACCCCTTGACGGTAAGAAATCGGGCAGCTTGAGCGCCGCCTGTGGCGTAACAGGCCATGACGACAATATCCAACGCTGCTGTAAGTAGTGCGAGAATTAGATATTGAAAAGCCTGTGGCTCCCCAGTGTTGATAAATTGCGGCAGAAACGCAGAGAAAAACAGCAGGCCTTTTGGATTCGACAGTGACACCAAGAGGCTTCGAGAAAATGCCTTGGTTGCCGTTGCGCTCGAAGTTGAGATGTTTGTATTCAACGCTGCTGGATGACTCAACCACAATTGAACTGCAAGCCATACGAGGTAAAGGACTCCGACC
>CAIMMA010000815.1 GCA_903842475.1 uncultured bacterium | reverse complement strand
CCGGGCAATCTGTACACCGTCCCGTACCACTATGGCACCACCGGGCTGCTGGTGCGCACCGATCTCGTCGGCCAGGCGGTGACCAGCTGGACCGACCTGTGGCATCCACGCTATGCCGGCAAGATCGCGGTACGGGCCCAGCCCAGGGAACTCCTGGCCCTGACCCTCCTCTCCCTGGGATACCCGCTCAACTCCGAGGACCCGCAAGCAATCGATGCCGCCACCGAGCGATTGCTGCAATTGAAAAAAACCGCGCTCCTGGTCGAGGTGGATACCCCCAAGGCCGTGGCCGAACTCCTCAGCGGCAAGGTGGTCATCCTCCTGGGATGGCCGATGGATTATCAGTTTGCCCACGCCGCCAACCAGGCCGTGGCCTATGTCCTGCCCCGGGAGGGAACCGCCCTGTGGTCTGATAATTATGTGATCCCCGCCAGCAGCCCCAATAAATACACCGCCGAGGTACTGATCAACTTCCTCCTGCGTCCCGAAATCAGCGCCCAGATCGTCAACGAAAAAAAATACCCCAGTGCCAACGAAGCAGCCTACGCGCTGATACATCCGGAAATCCGAGACGATCCGGTGACCACCCCTCCCCCCGAGGTACTGCGCAGCGCGCTCTTTTTCAAGCCCTTAAGCAGTGAGGGCGCCTTGTTGTACAAACGCGCCTGGGACCGTTTTCTCGCCGCCCCGTCGGCATCCGGGGAGACGCGATGAACCGGAACGCGGCATGTGCGTCCAGCAGGCAACCACCCCCGCGACCGGGATTCAGCCTGCGCCGGCAGGTACTGACCGTGTTTGCGGTGGCGATGCTGCTCGTCCTGGCCGCCTCCGTTTTCGGCATCCTTTTCCTGGTGCAGCGGACCGAACAGGAAGGATGGCGCGGCCGGCAGCAGGAAGCCACCCAGCGGGTCGTGCAAACCGTGTCCGACTTCATGATTCGGCAGCAGAATTTCCTGCAGGTACTGAACATCCTGGGACATGAACACCTGGAGGCATTTTCGGAAAAACCCGAACAATTGCTGAGCAAGGAGGAATTGGAGGAAATGCTGCGCAAGCAGCCTTTTCTGCTGGAGCTGGTCCATCTCGATGCCGCCGGCCGGATCATAGCGCATGCGCCCGCCCAGCAGGGCGTGCTGGCCAATCTGTTCACCATCCCCCAGTCGAACTGGTTTTTAACGGCACGAGACGGAGAAAACTATGTCGGCGACCTGCAGCTTTCAGCCACCGGTGAACCCTACCTGATCTTCTCCCTCCCCATGACCTCGGGCGGGGTCCTTGCCAGCCGTCTGCGCATGACCATCCTCAACGAGGTGGTCGCCAATCTCCATTTCGGTAAAACCGGCATCGCCTACCTGGTCAATCGCGACGGACGGGTTATTGCCCATTCCTCTTCCCAGATCGTGCTGGCCAATACCGGCCTGGAGTATTACCGCGACTTTCTCCGGCTGATTCGCACCTCCAAGGATATGTGGTCCGGTGAGTATCATAATTTCAAGGGAGAGCCGGTGGTGGGCACCATGATTCCGGTACCCGGCACCCCCTGGGTGGCGGTGACCGAATTACCGCGGGCTGAGGCCTATGGTTCGAGTCGTCGGGCCTTTGGGGTCGTTGCGGTGGCATCCTTGCTGGTCTGCCTGTTGCTGGCGACGCTCATCATCACCCTGCTGGAAAACCAATTCCTCAAACCCATGGGATGGTTGCAACAAGGCGCCCTCCAGATCAGCGAAGGCGATTTAGGCTACCGCATTGCCCTGACCGGGCCGATTGAAATCCATCAGGTGGCGGCGACCCTCAACGATATGGCCCAGCGACTGCAAGAACGCCAGCAGGAGATTGTCGAGCAGACCGAGGCCCTGCGCCAAGCCAAAGAGTTCGCCGAAGCCTCGAACCAGGCCAAGTCGCAATTTCTGGCCAACATGAGCCACGAAATCCGCACCCCGATGAACGCCATCATCGGCATGACCCATCTGGCCATGACGGTCCAGACTGCTGATAAACAGCAACGCTTTCTCCAGACAGCGCTGCATTCCGCCGAAAGTCTGCTCGGCCTGCTCAACGACATCCTCGATTTTTCCAAAATGGAGGCCGGTCAGCTCCAGTTGACCCGCGTCCCCTTTGATTTGCGCCGCCTGCTCGAGAACGTCCGGTCCATCATGAGTGTCCCGGCGGCCGAAAAAGGGCTGGATCTGCAGATCGTCGATCCCGGCTTCAGCCCTGCGAACTTTGTGGGCGATGACTTGCGACTGCGTCAGATTCTCCTCAACCTGGTCGGCAATGCCATCAAGTTCACCCATTTCGGCAGCATCGTCATCGGGGTCACCCGTGAACACCATCAGGACGAGGGTAAAACCACGCTCCATTTCACCGTAGCCGACACCGGCATCGGCATCCCGCCGGAAAAATTAACTGCCATTTTCAACAACTTCGAACAGGTCGACAATTCCAATCTCAGAAAATACGGCGGCACGGGACTGGGACTCTCGATCTGCAAACAATTGACCGCCTTGATGGACGGCAGAATCTGGGTTGAAAGCCGCGAAAATGCCGGCAGCACCTTTCATTTCACGGTAGGCCTGCAACCCGCCGCGGCCCCCCTGCCCGGCGAGGGCAGTCCCGAAAAAACAAACACGGGTTGGATACTCAGCGGGCTCGATATCCTGGTGGTCGATGACAACGAGGTTAACCGCGACGTGGCCAGCATGATGCTGGAGCAGGACCATACCGTCGCCACCGCCGGCAACGGCCTGGAGGCCTTGTCCATGCTGGCGTCCAGAAGTTTTGATGTTATCCTCATGGATGTGCAGATGCCGGTGATGGACGGCCTGACCGCCACAGCGGTCATCCGGGCAATGGAGCAGGGGACCCCGCCGCCGATCGAGCCCCCCGAAAACATCGCCCGCCCACTGGCCGAACAACTCGCCGGCGGTCATACGGCGATCGTCGCCATGACCGCCCATGCCATGGGGGGGGACCAGGCCATGTGCCTGAACGCCGGCATGGACGCCTATCTGACCAAACCGTTCAACCCCGGCCAACTGGCCGCGGTGCTGCAAACCCTGGTGGCAGAAACGCCCTGCCCGGGAACGAGCACCGCGGAGGCGCGGATCCCCACGCCGCTGCGCCCACCGGCCGCCGGCCCGCCGGTCAAACCCACCTCCGGGGAGGTGGCCGCCTATCTGCAAAAAACAACGAACCTTGACGACGTGCAGATTGCAAAGCTCTTGGCCGCCGGCCAAAAATCCCTTGCCGACAATCTGGAACTGGCGCGGCAGGCCCTGGCGCATAACGACCAGCCCGCCCTGATCCGGGCCGCCCACACCCTCAAGGGGACCCTGCTGCAATGCGGACTTTTCAGCTTGGCGAAGCAGGCGGAAGCCTTGTACAGCAGTGCCAAAGACAACCAGAAAATACCGTGCGACGATGCCTTGCAGACCTTGGCGCATGATCTGAGCGAATTTTCAGAACCAAAGATCCCATGAAGCACCCAGCCTGTTACACCCCTCTTTTTCAGGACCAGGACCATGATGCCTTTTAAGCGCAACACTATTCTCCTTAAAACCGTCGGCGTCGTCTGTGTGGTGATCACCACCCTTATTGTCGTGCAGGTGATCACTTCGCACACCCTCATGCTCCGCCAATTCACTCAATTGGAAGAAAAGGAAATGGGGATCAAGGTGCAGCAGGGGGTCAGCGAGCTGAAAGGAGCCCTACAAAGAATTGAAACCATCGCCAAAGATTGGGCGCCCTGGGACGAAACCTATGGATTTATCCAGGGAAAAAACCCCGCCTTTATTGAGGACAATTTATCGGATCCCGCCTTCATTAATCTGAACATCAACTTCATTGTGCTGATCAATGCCGACCAGCGATTGATCTACACCCAATTTTTCGACCAGGCGACAGGCACCAAGGTCGAAATGGACGCGGAGGTGCTCCACGCAATCACCCAGGCCTCGCCGCTGATATTGCATAACGCCGGCGATGAGCATGCCCACCTCGCCGGCATCCTCCTGGCGTACCCTGACAAGCCCTTGCTGGTGGCCGCCGCGCCGATTGTGACCAGCCAATTCGAAGGGCCCATCCGCGGTACCTTGATCTTTGGGCGTTATCTCGACAGTAGGGAAGTTGCCAAGATGAGTGCCGATATCAAATTGGCGCTCACCGTGGGCCCGCACCACGACCTGCCCGCCCCACTCCCGATGCTGAAGATCGAGGCGAATGGACTCACCTCCACCGAGGTGGCAATCGAGGTGATCGACGACCGCAAGGTTGCCGGTTTCGTCCAATTGTTCGACCTCACGGGTAAACCGGCGCTGACCCTGTCGGTTTCGCAAAACCGGGTGATTTTTCAACAGGGGTTGGTCATGTGGCGGCAGCACACGGTCTCCATGGTGGTACTGGGATGTATTTTCATCGTGCTCCTGCTGGGACTGCTCAACCGATTTATTCTCCACAAGCTGACCACCGTGACCGAGCAGGTTGACCGCATCGCCAGCCAGGGTGGGTATCACCGACGGCTTGAAGTTCGGGGCGGAGATGAAATCAGCAACCTGGCCGAGCGCATCAACTCCATGCTCGATGCTCTGGAGCAATACCAGGGCAGACAGCAGGAAAACGAACATTTCCTCAAAGGGTTGCTGGATTCGATCAACTGCGGGGTCATGGTCATCAATGCGGCGGACGGCTTGATCGTTGATATCAACAAAACCGGAGCAGCGCTGCTCCAACAGGAACCCGAGGCCGGAACTGCAACCCCTTCCTCTGCCCGGGAGGCATGCAATCTTTTCAAGCGCTTGGTCATCGACAAGCGGTCGACTTGAGCGAGCAACGCATGATCCGGGCGGACGGCAGCGAACTGCCCGTGCTGCAAAGCGTCGCCACGGTGGAACGAGGCGATCAGCGCGCTCTGATCGTGAGTTTTATCGAGATCAGCGGGCTCAAGGAAGTACAGCAAAAATTACAGCTCAGTGAAGCCAAATATCGCCTCTTCTACGAGGAGGATCTGACCAGCAACTTCATCAGTACCCCCGATGGCCGCATCCTCGACTGCAACCCGGCCTTTGCCCGGATGCTCGGGTATGCCACGGTGGCGGCGGCGCTGCGGGTGAACATCGCCGAGCACTATTTTTCCCCGGCCGATCGCCAGGCGATCCTGACCAAACTCAATACCGAACAACGGTTGGAACGGCACCAATGGAAACTCCGTCACTTGCGCGGCCACGCCATCTACTGTATCGGCAATGCCATTACGGTGTTCGACGAGCAGGGACGACCACTGGAATACCGGGTTTATATTTTCGACGACACCCGCAGGGTAACCCTGGAGCGGGACATGCGCCAGCGGCAGAAACTGGAATCCATCGGTACCCTCGCCGGAGGGATCGCCCACGACTTCAACAATATCCTGGCCGGTATCGTCGGCTACACCGAAATCATCAAACGGGACCTCGCCGACCTCGCCTCTCCCAAAATCGAAAAATACCTGCAGAACATTCTCCTGGCCGGTGAACGGGCCCGCGACCTCATCCGCCAGATTCTGCTCTTCAGCCGGCAATCGGACATGGAACTCCACCCCGTGGGGCTGCGCCAGGCCATTGAAGATGTCATCCAACTGGTCCGAGCCAGCCTGCCGACCACCATCGCCATCGAGCAAAACCTTGGATCCGAAGCCACCGTGCTGGCCGATCAGGTCCAACTGCATCAGGTGATCATGAACCTGTGCACCAATGCCGGCCATGCCATGAAAAACAGCGGCGGCACCCTGACCCTCCGGGTGACCGATGTCACACTGGACCGCCGGTTCACCGACCGCTACGACGACCTGGAACCCGGCGAGTATGCCTGCATCCAGGTCAGCGATACCGGCAAGGGCATCCCTGAACACCTGCTCGACCGGATCTTCGATCCGTTCTTTACCACCAAGAAAAAAGGCGAAGGAACCGGCCTGGGACTGTCCATGGTCCATGGCATCGTCAGCAGCATGAAGGGGCTGATTATCGTGGACTCCACCGAGGGATACGGTACCCAGTTCGATATCTACCTACCCAAGGCGACCAATGCAGAGGAGGGGGAGCAACGCCATCAGGAGGCGTTGCCCGGTGGGTCGGAGCACATCGTCTATGTCGACGACGATCCATTTCTGGTGGATATCGGCAGAGAAAT
>CAIMMA010000814.1 GCA_903842475.1 uncultured bacterium | reverse complement strand
AGATTTGGGTTGGCGATTGGAGTTATGAAGGAACTGTCAAAGAAACGCCTTTAGGACCGAGTGGAAAATATGCAGGAAAATTGACATCTCGCTTTATCTTGGACGGTTTGTTTCTTGAAAGCAGAGGGGAAGACAAAGGCGTTTATGGCACCAAGGAAATGACTTATAAATTTGTTGGCATGCAGTGGTATAATCCCACCACAAAGACCTATTCGGAGCAAGGTTATAATAACGACAGTGTTGTAAGTTCCTCAATTACAACTGTAGACGGAAATACATGGACACGAATTGGAAACGGTAGCACACAAAGCGGAAAGCAAACCAAGGTAAAAGGGACTGTAACCTTGGGAGCCGATGGGAAAAGTTACACGTCAAAAGGAGAACTCTCGTTGGATGATGGAAAAACTTGGATGCCTTACTGGGATGAAACTGGCAAAAAGACTTCTCGCCGGTAACCACGAATTAACATTAAGAGCACCGTCAACTCGGTTGGGAAACGCCATCTCGTTGACCTGACGGTGAAGTGTGCTGGTGATGGAAGAAATGATCGTGGTAGTCGCGCCAACGCTAAACGCCATGACGACAAAGCCATGTGCCAAATCAGCTCCAGTCACCGGCATTTTTCATGTCCAGACTGACAAACCCCATCCCCAGCACGTAAAAGTCACCTCCATGAGAGTTTTTATTGCAGTTCTGTTGCTGGCCCTGTGTTCGCCCACTGGATGGAGCGCCGATGCAGCCGGTCGTTCCACCCGCTGGAGCCTCTATTTTTCGCCCAAGGGCGGATGCACTGAGGCTGTGGTCGAGGCGCTGGGAAGGTCCAAGTCCACGGTCCTTGTTCAAGCGTATTCGTTTACTTCTGCACCCATAGCCAAGGCACTGGTCGAGGCATACCGGCGTGGCGTCAAAATTGAGGTTGTTTTAGATAAAAGCCAGCGTACGGAGAAATACTCCTCGGCAACGTTCCTGTACAATTACGGCATTCCTTGCTTTATCGACGACAAGCACGCCATCGCCCACAACAAGGTCATGGTCATCGACGGCCAGACCGTCATAACTGGATCGTTCAACTTCACCAAAGCAGCTGAGGAAAGCAACGCCGAGAACCTGCTGGTCATTCAGGACACCGATATGGCGGCGAGGTATGCGCAGAATTGGCAGGCTCACAGGCAGCATTCTGAGCCGTATACGGGTCTTCCATCAAGAACTGAACAGGCCAAGCCTAAGAGCCGGAAGCGCTGATTCAACCACCGATGCGCTTCCAGATGGGTGCAAGCGCGGGTTCGTCCAGCACCCGGAGACGCAGCCGTTTGAGCGTTTCTGCATCCTCGGCCAGTTCGGCAGCCGTCAGCACCCAGTCCTTGGCTTCATCTACTTGTCCGAGCCGGGCACAAAAGCAGGCAAGATGGAAGGCAAACGTCGAATTAGGTCCGAACATGTCCACGGTTTTCAGAAGAACTTCCTTCGCTTCAACAACCTGACCCAGCTTGTCGAGGCTGAAAGCCCTGTGAAGCCACCCGAAGCGCCGGTCAGGAGTAATTTTGATCAGCGCCGTGGCAATATCCAGACAAGCATCCCATTTTCCAGCCTTGGCATAGACGAGCCATCGAACCTGTAACACGTCCGGGTGGGCGCGGTTCTGGGCCTCGATGTGCTCCAGTTCCTCATTAGCCTCAACGTGGCTGCCCAGATCGAGCCAGCCCTGCGCTGCTTCCAAGTGTTTGTTGTCCGGCGGTTCAAGTTTTTTCATTATGCAAAATGGCATTCTTTAAGGCCGCCGTCACTCCCGGCTCCTTGCTGGCCCTTGGACCTGCCACGCTCCATACGCGAAGGCCCTTGGGCGGCGAGCAGGCCAAGTCCAAGTTACGAAAGCGGTGAGTTAATCGTTGCCTGCATTCTTCCAGATCGACTCCAAATCGGTGTCATCCAGCGCTTTGAGTTTCACATTTTTGCCGCCCGCCTCAATGGCTTTAACCAGCCATGTTCGCGCTTCGTCAATGCGTTTCAAGGCGCAACAGACGCAGGCAAGGTCATAGAGAATGATCTCATCT
>CAIMMA010000813.1 GCA_903842475.1 uncultured bacterium | reverse complement strand
CATGAATCCCGTGAGAACGACCGATCTTGGGTGTGTATTTGTACCGCCGCGCCTTGACGGCGGCCGCCTTGCGCACCGCCTTGGTGCCGGCGATCAGGATGTCGACGGCCTGCACCATTTGCACGGCCAGCGCGGTATCCAGCACATCGGAACTCGTCAGGCCACGATGAATGAACCGGGAGGACGGTCCCACATGCTCGGCCACGTTCGTGAGGAAGGCGATCACATCGTGATTCACCTTCGCCTCAATCTGGTTGATGCGCTTAACGCTGAAGGCGGCCCGGTCCTTGATACGCTTCAGGTCGGCGGCGGGTACAATGCCCAGCTTGTGCATGGCCTCGCACGCCAGAATTTCGATTTTCAACCAGACGGCGAACTTATTCTCGTCCGCCCAGATGTTTCCCATTTCAGGTCGCGTATAGCGCGGAATCACAGTGCCCCTCCTCTTTGCCGATATATGTCATCACCGCTTGTAGCCGCTCAGACTTCCAACCCCATATTCCTACCCTGTCGACAGGCTGACTGCAAGCCGCCACTCTGAGATTCTGGGAGAGCCCTCAGGCTTGGCCGCACAGCCGGCAATTCGGATCCCGCCTGAGCGGGATGACCCGGAAAGTCATCTTTAAGGCATCCCAGGTCAGCAAACGGTTGGTCAACGGAGCCCCGATCCCAAGCAGCACCTTGATGGCCTCCATGGCCTGAAGGGAACCCACCACCCCCGGCACGGCACCCACCGGACCAGCGGGCGGCCCCGAAACGGAGGGCGGCATGGAACCAAAAACACAGCGGTAGCAGGCGGTCACCCCCGGAATGACCGTCATCACCTGCCCGCTAAACCTGAGAATCCCGGCATGCACATAAGGCTTGCGGACCGCATGGCAGGCATCGGCAATTAAAAATTTGGCCTGAAAATTATCGGTCGCATCCAGCACCAGGTCATAATCCGAAAAAAGACCGGCGGCATCGTCCGTTCCCAATCGAACCGGGTGACATCTGACCTCCACCTCGGGATTCAGCGCCTGAAGTTTGCGGGCGGCCGATTCAACCTTGCGATGCCCGATGTCTCCCACGGTGTGCAGGATCTGCCGCTGGAGATTGCTTAAATCGACGACATCGGAATCCACCAATCCAACCGTTCCGATTCCTGCTGCCGCGAGATAAAACGCGGCCGGCGAACCCAGACCGCCAACTCCCACCACCAGGACCCTGGCGGACCGGAGACGCGCCTGCCCGGCAGGCCCGATTTCAGGCAGCGTCAGGTGGCGAGCGTAGCGCTCGGATTGAATGGCGGAAGACGACTCCATGGTTTCCTGGATACCACCCATCATTGGGGGGCAGCAACGGCCTCACCGGAAGGCTCCGGCTTCACGCTCTTGGCCGCTTTAGCGGCCTTGGCGTCCTCATCGGCCTTTTCCTTGGTCGCCTGGACTTCCCGCATGGTTTTTTCAGCCTTCTTCGCCAGGATGAGCTTCTGCACCAGTTCCGTGTCCTCGGGAAGCCCCTGATCCCTCTGGATGCTCCCGGGGTTGGCTATCCCGACCGTAACAAAGATGATCGTTTCCTGCTGCGATTTCTGCGTATGGGTGTGGGAAAACAGCCACTTCCCGATCAGGGGAATATCACCCAGCAACGGAATCTTCT
>CAIMMA010000812.1 GCA_903842475.1 uncultured bacterium | reverse complement strand
TATGCCAATGACCAGTATGACCTTGAATCCCCGGCACATTATGCCGCGATGGATGTGCGTATTGAGGGCATCACCAAAGCCGACCAGCAGAAGCTCGATCTCGCCTTGGAGGAAGTCCTTTCACCCAAAGACAGGGAGGCCCTCAAAGGCGCTTCCAATGGCGGCTACCACTATTTCGGCAGTGCGAAGATCTTTGCCCAGATGGGCAAGGCGTTTGCAGAGGCTTTGCTGCCTTTTAAGAAATAAGCAAGAAATAGCCGCCAAATGAAATTGCATCCCACATCCCGCCCGACCCCGCGCGGTCCTCAAGAAACTCAAGGAAGACGGCCGCAGCGCACCCAAGGGCCGCTTGCCGGTGATGAAGCCATCGTAGCTTCGCTTTAGCCGAAATTCTTCCGCCCCTGACTCCTGATCCCTGAAAAATCCCCATGCGACTCCTCAATCTCCTCTTCTCGCCATTGAGAAACAACAGCAGTCGTTTTCCTAAAATGACATCATCTGTACTGCAGCTCACGATCAGCGCCGCAATGACCTTTGCCATTGCTTCCGCCCAAAGCGCCGAACCCGCGCAGCGGCCACCCAATATCATCGTCATTCTGGCAGATGATCTCGGTTGCGGAGACCTGAGCCTTTACAAGGGCTGGGTCAAGACCCCGAGGATTGATCGGATGGCGAAGGAAGGAATGACATTTACCGACTTTCATTCCAACTCGTCGGTGTGCAGTCCCACGCGCACCGCCTTCCTCACCGGGCGCTATCAACAACGCGTTGGCATTGTCGATGTGATCGTGGGCAGGAACGAACCTGACACGGGGATTCCTCCGGCGACGCCGACCCTTTCGCGGGTCTTCCAAAAAAACGGATACGCGACCGCCCTGTTCGGCAAATGGCATTGCGGTTACGAGCCAAGGTTCAATCCTCGCCATCTCGGTTTCGATGAATTCGTGGGCTTCCTGCATGGCGGCGGTGGTTACCACAGTCCCAATTTCTGGCGTGATGGGCTGCAGCCTCTTTCTTTGCAGGGCTATTCAACGGACATTATCACTGATCGAAGCCTCGACTTCATCAGGCGGCACCAGGACAAGCCGTTCTTTCTCTACGTCGCACATCAGGCGGTTCACAATCCGTATCAGACCCGTGATGATACGCCGGACAAGCGTGAGCCGGGATGGAATCCAAACAAGGCGAACGATGCCAACCGACCGCGCTACAAAAAGATCGTCGAGGATTTGGACCAAAGTATCGGCAGAATCCTCGACACCGTCAGCGAGCTGGGCCTCGCCCAGGACACGCTGGTGTTCTTCTGGTCGGACAATGGCGACGTGCGGATGTGCCCGGACGATCTGCGACCCTATCGCGGCGGCAAGTTCAGCCACTTCGAGGGCGGTCACCGGGTGCCGGCGGTGGCCTGGTGGCCGGGCAAAATCCCCGCTGGCACCGAGTCGGATGCCTTGCTGGCCGGCTTCGATCTGTTCCCGACCCTGACCGATCTCGCCGGCATCTCAAAAGACAACCCGGCCAACCTCGATGGCAGCAGCGCCAAGGATCATTTCCTCCAGCAGAAACCCATGGCAGATCGTGACCTCTTCTTCGGCTACGAACCCAAACTAGGCACCGCAATGCGTCGTGGTCATTGGAAAATGATCATCAAGGACAACGACCTTCAGCTTTACAACCTCAAGATTGATCTGAAGGAAACCACCAACGTCGCCGCGCAAAACCCCGGGATCACCGACCCCATGCGACGCGCCATCGAGCACTTCAAACAGACGGTGACTCCGGGCTCATAATGCGACTATGAAAACGCTCTCCCTGGCTCTCCATTTTTCGTTCATCATTTTGGTTTCGTCGCTGTCGGCGAAGCCGAACATCCTCTTCATCATCTCCGATGATCTGACAGATACCGCCCTCGGTTGCTATGGCAACAAGGTCTGCCAGACACCGAACATCGACCGCCTGGCCTCACGCGGGATGCGTTTCACGCGGGCGTATTGCCAGGGCAGCTACTGCGGGCCGTCGAGGGCCTCATTCCTTTCCGGCTACTATCCCCATGCGACGGGTGTGCAGGGTTACATCAGC
>CAIMMA010000811.1 GCA_903842475.1 uncultured bacterium | reverse complement strand
CGTGTTGATTATTGACACCTGCCCCATGATCCTGTTATAGAAGGCGGGCATCGAAAATGACGAGCGGGAATAACTCAGTGGTAGAGTGCAACCTTGCCAAGGTTGAAGTCGCGAGTTCGAATCTCGTTTCCCGCTCCATCAGTCACAAACCCAAGCTGGCAGCGCCGGCTGGGATCATCGCCATCGTTCTTCGCCCACGTAACTCAGTGGTAGAGTACCTCCTTGGTAAGGAGGAAGTCATCGGTTCAATCCCGATCGTGGGCTCCAATGTTTGCACCTTTATTTTCCCCTTCCTGCTTCTCCCCATTCCTCGACCGCGAAGAGCCGTATTCTTCTTTCGGCCCAAAAAAATTCGAGATCGTCGAGCAACAACGCGCTACCGAGCCAGTGGCCTCTACCTGGTGACGGCTGCCGTAGTGCTATGGAACACAGTACGTTTGGAGCGAGCCGCGATAGCCTTACACGATCACGGCAAGGAAGTGGAAAAGACCACTGCTGTAATATCTGTCACCATGGGGTTGGGAGCATATCAAGCTGACGGGTGACTATCTCTGGTGCACCGGCGCCAAGATTACCACTGGAATATGCAAACCATTGCGCCCCGTTTCCTAGGCGTAGCGTGCTTAATTTGCCGTTTTCCGAGATTATCTTTAAGAGAGGTGGGGGCCGGCACCGCGAAGGTGCGGCCTGGGAAATCGAGGCTTGGTACTGATGTTACCGAATACCGCCAGGCGTACCGGAGAGTTCCATGATGCTTGGGCTGTTGAGTAAAAAATGCCGCACTTTATCCAGGTTTGGTTCCGTTAATTTGAGCGCAATGGCTTCTTCCGTCGAGAGCACATCGATCGTGGGGTTGTGGATAAAACCAATCCCCATTTGATGGCAGATGGTGTTCGCCAGTCTAACCAGCGTCAGCAGGGCATTCTCCTGGTCGTATTTCTTCAAGTGGTGGTCACGGGCAACAACTGCGTACATTTTCGGTAATTTCATGCGGTCCATGAGTCTATACCCATGTTTTGCATGCATAGCCGCTATGGTTGTAAGGAGTAATTCGGTTGAAACTTCCAATACTTTGTAACTCTTTTTCTTTTCTTCGATAACTTTAAGAATGAGCAATTTGCCGATGTCATGAAAAAGGCCGGCGGTAAAGGCTTCTTCCCGCACCACCCCGCAATGCATGACGTTGGCGAGGATGCCGGCTGAAAAGGCGCATCCCACCGAATGTTGCCATAATTGTTTCATGATGACATCGATCTGGTCATCCTTGGAGCTGAATAATTTGTTGTTGATGTCGTTGGAGACGATCTGCATGATTTCAGCCATGCCGAGCCGGACAATGGCTGACCGTACGGTGGTGGTGTCCACCAGGCCGCAGTACCAGACGGAATTGGCCCGTCTCAGGACGGAACTGGAAAGAGACTGATCTTCGACGATCAGTTTTTCAATGGCCCTGATATCGGGCTGGTCTTTGATCAGTTCGAGCTGTATTTGCAACGAGACCGCGCTGAAAATCGGCAAGGTGCCCTGCTCGGATTCAAGAGATTTGTTGAGCTGTGCGAGGAATTTTTCCTGGGATTTCATGCAGGCTCCAGGGTTAATTTTTCAGATGACTGTTAGTAGAGTACCTACGCCAGGGAAATATGCCAGAAATAGTTGAGTTGCCGCGTGATTTTTGCGATTTTTTGGTGTGCCTGACGTAATCAAGTCAAGCCGCCGCCCAATATGCCTCTGCAAGGTGGTTGCCAGGACGTTTTCTCGGAGATCTCCCGAATAAGGCAGCCGTTATCGGGACTACTCCTCAACTTTCTGGTGCAGGATGGGCAGAAATCCTCGCATGTATTGGTCACGCATGACGCCCAGTCGCACCGCTGTCTGGGCGGACATGGCGGCAAAGGTGCCCTGTGCTTTCGCACAAAGCGTCTCTTCGTCGGAATAAATCTCCCCGGTGACAAGAACCTGCCGCTCGGATTGTATTTCCTGGATGGCGCCGATAACCGTAAGCCTTTTTCCGACGCTCAACGGTTTCATGAACTCCACGGTCATGGTTTTGGTTACCCCGATTTTCTTGAGAAGATAAATAACGGTCCAGCCCATAATCTCGTCAAGCATCGTTGAGATGATACCGCCGTGCACGGTCTGATCCCACCCGGCCATCGCTTCAGGGACGGTCACAAAGGAATAGACCCGTTGGTCATCTGTAAGAAACTCCATGTGCAGGCCAATCGCATTGTTTGCACCGCAGCCGAAACAGGTCTGTCCGTCCAGGTTGGTTATTTTTTTCAAGACCTCTTGGTTGATGATCATTGAGTCTTTCGCTCCCTTTGCAATGGACTGAGAAACAGACGATGCCGTCTTGGGAATATTTCTGTGATTATGCCGTTGTTGGATTCTATAGAGCAATTTTCCCGAGGTTCGGCAGAATCAGCGGATAATGTGTACTGCGAACGACTGCTGCATCTTTTGAGAGAAGGCCGCAAGGATGAAGATCCTGAATGCCACCAAAAGCGGTGTTTATTATTTTTTTGTCAGTGTACCTCTTCCGTTGAAGCGCTCAAAGCAGCGAATATAACGGCTCTTCGCCGCAATGACAACCTGGTTTACCGCATTTTGCAGCAGCAAGTCGTCGGTCGTGGAACAGATTGCCAATCGACCGGACCGCTTCTGTGCAGGAAAGTGGTGTGAGTCGAGAATATCAATTTCCGCACCACATCGCTCCCCTGAATGCCAGGCGCTCTCCATCGGTGAACTGGCTGAATGGCGTGAAAATGCTGGGGGTAAAACGACGGTTGCGGTGTTATTTTTTGATTTTGGTGCAGAGCAGATCGACTTGTTCGCGGATTGAAGTCTCCCGAGACATGTCTTGCGTGATGACTTTGATAGCGTAGAGTACCGTGGAGTGGTCACGGTTATACATGTCGCCGATGTCAGCCAGCGATTTTTTGGTATATTTCCGAGTGAGATACATGGCCATCTGCCGAGGGAAGGAGATGGATCGTTTACGGGAGCGCGAGCGGAGATCGTCGATGCTGACCCTGAACTGGCTGCCGATAAGGTCACGGATGGACTCACCGGTAATCTCGATGGAGCGGCCGACCAGCCCGTAGATCACTTCCTTGGCGATGGTTAGATCCGCCGGGGTGTTATGCAGACATGATTTGGCCTTGATGCCGATGATGGCACTTTCCATGCGCCGGATATCGCCTTGCAGGCTCTCCGCGATGAAGCCCACCAAATCGTCATCCCCTCCCAGCCCGTGCAGCTGCAGTTTGTGACGAATGATTCGGGCTCTGGTCTCGTAGTCCGGCGATTCGATTCCGGTCACCAGGCCGGAGGTCATCCGACTGCGGAAATCGTCGTCAATGCCTTTGATTTTGTTTGGGGCGAGCGCCGAGGTCAGGATCACCCGCCGGCCCGATTTGATCAGATAATCAAGAATGTTGTTGAGTTCTTCCTGGGTTTTGTTTTTGCCGGTGAGGGTGTGGATGTCTTCAACCAGCAACATGTCACAATTCTTGATGTATTTTTTAGAGAATTGCTCCATGGCGTCGGAACGGATGCTCTTGACCATCTCTGCTGAAAATTGCTGGGCGGTCAAATAATGCAGGCGGGTGGAAGGGGCGGAGCGCAGTACTTGATGGACCACCGCCTGGGTCAGGTGGCTCTTGCCAAGGCCGGTGGAACTGTTCATAAACAAACAGTTGCCAAAGGTGGGATCACCGGTGGCCAGGGCATTACAGGCAGAGCGCGCCAGCAGGTTCGATTCGCCGACCATGAACTGCTCAAAAGTAAAAGCAGGGTGCAGGGAGCGCAGGCGCGCACCGCCGCTGGCGAGTCCGGGAAGGCGGAGCTGTCCGCCTTTGTCGCTTTCAGCGTGCAAGGTCTGGTGGTCGGCGATTTTAAGCTGTACGTCGGAAATGTCGCCCAATTGTTGGGCTGCTTGACGAATCAGACCAATGTAGCGATCCTCGACCCAGGCGCAGAAAAAACGATCAGGTCCGACAATTTCAAGTACCTGTTTATCCTCCTTTCGGCATTCAAGCGGCTTTATCCACAGGCCAAATTCGCTTTCAGGCAATGATTTCCGTAAAGAGGTTTTGATCGCATTCCACAACATAGCTTATTTCCCTTGAGTATTCAGAACTTCTCCCATGTGACCGTGCGGGGTGCCGGTAGGAAGAGTGCGGTGATCTACAGAAAAAGCAGGGGTCGGTCAAAAGCGGTATGCGCTGATTTGAGGTCTCGGTTGAAAGGGTTTGCACATCCGGTTATACCCATGCCGGCAGCATGGTATTTTTAAGGAAATAACGCGCAACTCTTTGCAAGGATGTTCTTTTCAAGATTTAATCGATAATTCCCTTTTAAAACGATGGGATGGGCCAAGGGTGCAATGGTTGTCAATAAGTTATCAACAGGTTGTCAACAACAGGTTATCTTCGCATACCTGCATTTTATTCAACCAGGCTCTCGAATGCTCAATTATTGTCTTAGCAGGCGGTACGTTTGATTAACCCCTTTTCACTCCATGATTTCCTGGGGGCATGGGCAGTGAGAAAATTTTTCACTATTTTTTAGGATATTTTTATTAATAAAAACAATGCAAAAGAGCCTTGCCAACTGCTGCGCACCCGGTGTTTGGATGGTTTTGGTTCAGTGTGTGTTCGAATTTCCGCTGTTTTGTTTTAAACCACTCGACCGGCGTACACTTGGCTGAAACGTTCACCGCATCAACGGCAGAGGTGATGGGCGGGCAGTCGGTCTGGGGCCTCTTGGTGATTGGACGCAGCAGGCGGTTTCATATGAATTTACAACGGGGGTTGTAATGAATCTGTTGCAAGTAGTTACAAATTCAGGAGAATTTGCTGGCAATAACAAGCGCATGAATTTCTGTCCTCATTGCGGAGTATCTTTTGCAAGAAAAATGATGAGAAAATTCGAGAGACAACAATGCGGCGAATGTGGTGTTGTTAATCATCTCAATCCGAGTCCTGGTATTACTATTCTCGTTCGATCACATGATGGAAAAATAATCATAGGAAAAAGAACGGAAAGTGCACGGTATGGAAACAAATGGTGTTTACCTGGCGGCTTTATTGAGTACGAGGAATCCTTTATTGAAACCGCTCATCGCGAGGTTAGGGAAGAGACTGGACTTGAGGTACGGATCAAGGGCATCGTTAATGTCGTTTCGAATCACCTCGACGATCTGCATCATACGATTGTCATAGTTTTAATTGGAGACGTGTCAGGAGGGCGGCAAGAACCTGGGGATGACTTGACAGCGCTGAAGTGGATAGATACTCATTTGCACAAGAGTACAGTGTACGCTTTTGAAGCTGATAGAAGAATAATCGATTGCTATTTTGCAGGAAATATGAAAATATTACCTATCGACGATAGGATCGAGAAGCTATGCGTCGATTGACAACCGTTTCGTCAGTGCAGCGTACGTTGTAATAATGGTCAGGGCGTCTCCTGTCTTTGGAAACAAAAATATGAAAATTTAAGCAATGGGTAAATAGATGAGCAAAACACTTGTACAAATGACCGCAGAAATTATCCAGTCCCAGATAACCAGCAAGCAGATGACCACCGATGAAATCAAGGCTGCGCTGAACGAAACTTTTCAGGCGTTGAAGGCACTGCAAGATGCCGAAGCAGGTGGGGCGATTGAGACCGAAACAGAAGCCGTCAGCCCATTGATGGACCCTAAGAAATCCATCCAGAGAAACAAGATTGTCTGTCTTGAATGTGGTCAGGAATTCAAAATGCTGTCACCAAAGCATCTGAAATCCCATGGCCTCACTGCAAAAGAATATCGCAAGAAGCATGGGCTGTCGGCTCGTCAGCCACTTTGCGCCAAGGCACTTTCAGAGAAGCGGTCCCTGTCCGGCAAAGAGAGAGGCTTACCGGTCAACCTGCGTAAGGCGATCGATGCCCGCACCAAGAAAAAAGTCACCCCATGATGCGATGATTTTCCGCCCTCATCCAGGTTTCATTTCCTGGATGAGGGCGTAAGGCTCCGTCTCCTCGCTTGTTTAACGCGACGGGCGTTTTGTATCCCTAAACCATTCGCGGACTGCGATCATTTGTTTGATCTGGGCAGCCGGTGCATGTCGGCGACATGTCGCATATTCCGCGGTTCCCGCTTCCGCCCCCCAGCGCACTTCAATGCAATCATTTGGGTTGTAACTCATTTCAAAAGCGGATTTACGCGCTAAAATGTCGGCGACCGACAGTTCCCACGGCTCACCATTACTGCGAATATAGCGAATCTGTTTTTCTGTGATCAGTTTTTCATGCAGCTGGGTTATCTCGGACGAAACTTGCCGGGCGGTTTTGGCGGTCAAGTTAAACAACTCCGGATACTGCATCAGTTTTTCAGGGAATTCCAGCAACACCTTCATCGCAATTAACAGACGCATGTCCCGTGATGGCGTTGAGAAATCTTCCCAGGGGCCGATTGTTTCAAAAATAGCGGCGCCACCGGGCATCGAAATCGGGGCGCCGCCTTTGCGAAAATAGGCTTCGCCGTTTTCAACCGACTGCACGCGTGTTTCCAACTGCTCTACCAACGCGTCCAGCGTCGCCACGTAGGCCTGTTTTGCCTGCAATCCATCAGGGTTGATGAGTTTATACAGCTGCGCGTAAAACTCGTCGGGGCTTAATTCGCTCTGTTCCATCGAGTAATTCGGTAATTCAT
Organism: uncultured bacterium; assembly: GCA_903842475.1. Classification (GTDB taxonomy): domain Bacteria; phylum Desulfobacterota; class Desulfobulbia; order Desulfobulbales; family Desulfobulbaceae; genus Desulfobulbus. Next base: position 577 of record CAIMMA010000811.1, on the reverse strand, counting down.
CATTACGCAACAGGCGGCCATTGGCAATGGGGCGAAACGCTTTGAACGCCGGGCCGGCACTGGCGATTTGAGCAAATAAAAAGGTGCCTTCCCAAAACCTTTTCCTGGCAATGGAATTATCCGGCTGGGCATCGACGGCAAATAAAATCCCAGGGCTGTCAGGGGTTTGGGGTACCCATTTGGTGAGCACCAGCACATGCCCGTAAGGGTCGGCGTAAATGGTGCCAGGCCATAACACCTCGCGATTCAAGGGCAAGGGATAAAAATCGGTTTCCTGACTGGCAAGCGCCGTGCGGCCATTACCCGACTGCACCGCATCCATCAAGTTGCGACTCAACGCTTTGAATGCGGATACTGGTGCAGTCTTTTGCACAAAATCCGTTCTGATGACGACGGTATCGCAGGAAGGCGGCTTGGTCGCCGAACCGCGATTGCACGCTCGATAGCTCAACGGCAGACCATTTTTCCAGGCAAAATAGCTGCGCAGAAAATAGGGGAAGTCTGCACAGTCCGGTGTTGCCGGCAGGCCTTTATCTTCATTCATTCCTAAGGCATTGTGGAGAAAATTACGTTCCGG
>CAIMMA010000810.1 GCA_903842475.1 uncultured bacterium | reverse complement strand
TAATCGATATCTACCAGCAGCCTATTTTCGCCAAGGAGGGACAGATAATTGCCGCGCCCACTTTGATTAAGGAGTTGCCGCCACCACTTCGTAAATTCATCGGCGACATGTCAAAAACGGAAAAGATTCTTCTCGGCCTGGACATCAGGACGATGAAATAACCCTGCTGAAAATGACGAAGAAAACCCAAGAGATAACCACAGAGGAACTCCTGAGTGAAATAGAACGTCTTCGTGTGCGCTTGGAAGAAGCGGAAGAGACGCTGCGCGCCATTGGCAGCGGTGAGGTGGATGCCTTCGTTGTTTCCGGTGCGAATGGGGAACAGATTTTCACGTTGAAAGGCGCGGAGCATCCCTACCGTGTTCTGGTCGAAACAATGAATGAAGGGGCCGCCACCCTGACCGCCGATGGGACGATCCTCTACTGCAATAACCGCCTGGCGACCCTCTTGCAGCGCCCGCTTGAACGAGTCATCGGGACGCCGCTTAGTTCTTATGTGGCCCCCGCGGACCAATTACTTATAACAGCCCGGTTGGGTAAGCGCCTGACTGAGTGCGATAAAGAGGAAGTCAACCTTATAACCGGCAACGGCAATACTGTCCCTGTCTTGATTTCCTGTTGTCCTCTTGATCTGTTCGATAACCAGGGGCTGAGTGTGGTGGTCACTGACCTTACCCAGCAAAAGCGCAATGAAGAGTTCCTGGCTTCGGCGAGACTTGTCCGCTCCATCATTGAACAGGCCGGGGAGGCGATCATCGTCTGCGATGATTCGGGTCGAATTATAAACGCCAGTCTTCTGGCGCACCGGTTATGCGGCAAAAATCCATTGTTGCATCATTTCGACGAAATGTATCAGTTTCGCATGGCGGAAAGTGGAGCATTGGTTTCCGTTTTACAATCTGTGGCCAGGGAAACCTTCCGCAATGTCGATGTTACCCATAAACGAGGAGAGCGGGGAGTAAGCCACCTGATTCTTAATGCCGCACCTTTGAAGAGTCATCAGGGCAAAACCCTTGGCTGCGTCGTGACCCTGACCGACATCACCGAGCGCAAACTGGCCGAGAAGGCGCTGCAGGAAAGCGAGGGGCAATTCCGCGCCCTGGCCGACTCCATCCCCAACCTTGCGTGGAGGGCAAACGGCGACGGCTCTATCACGTGGTTTAATCAGCGCTGGTACGAGTACACCGGCACGACATCCGCACAGATGGAGGGGTGGGGCTGGCAAAGTGTCCACGACCCTGTTGAGCTGCCGAAGGTGCTTGAACGCTGGCAAGCTTCCATCGTCCATGGCGAACCCTTTGAGATGATCTTCCCGCTGCTCGGGGCCGACGGCGTCTTCCGCCCGTTTCTGACCCGGGGCATTCCGCTGAAGGACGCATCTGGTCGTGTGCAGCAGTGGTTCGGGACCAACACGGATATCAGCGAATTAAAACGCCTCGAGCAGGTGCTGCGTGAGAACGAAGAACGGCTGGGAATGGTGCTCCAGGCCAGTTCGATGGGAATCTTCGAGGTTAATCTCGAAACCGGCGAAGGACGATGGAACGATATCGAGTACGAGTTGCTGGGGCTTAAACCCGGCGGGGCTCCAGGTAATCCGAAAAATTTTTTCCAATATGTTCATCCCGACGATATCGAGGCATTGAAAGCCAAGTGGGAAGATGCCCTGCAATTCGGTGAGCTCGATGCAGAATTCCGCATTGTGCGCGCTGACGGCCAGGAAGGCTGGTTGGCGGGCAAGGGTGGGTTCCTCTCTGATGGCAAGGAAAGTAATCAGGCCCTGCGGTTTCTTGGCGTGAACTTTGACATCACCAAACGCAAGCTGGCCGAGGAGCGAATCAAGGCATCGCTGGCAGAGAAAGAGGTGCTGCTCAAAGAAATTCATCACCGGGTCAAGAACAACCTCCAGATTATCTCCAGCCTGGTCAGTATGCAGGCGGACAATCTGACCGACCAGCGAACGCGCGAAGAGTTCAGCGAGGTGTGTGACCGTGTTCGCTCCATGGCGCTAATACATGAGAAGTTGTACCAGACGAGCGATCTGGCGCAGTTGAACTTTGCCGATTATGCCACCGGCCTGCTAGAATATCTATGGGACGCCCACAATGTCCTGGCGGAGAAGGTGCTGCTGCAGCTCGAGCTCGCACCAGTGGTGCTGTTGATCGAGTCAGCAGTTCCTTGCGGATTGATCCTCAACGAACTGGTCGGTAACGCCCTCAAGCACGCATTTCCCAATGACCGGGATGGCGAAGTGACGGTGGCTTTGGAGCATGACCCCACAACGGAAACAGCCTGTCTGCGGGTATGCGACAACGGGGTCGGCTTGCCCCCGGATATGAACTGGCGACAATCCAGCTCGCTCGGTCTGCAGCTCGTGCAGATACTCGCCGATCAGCTACGCGGCACCGTGGAAACCGGAACCGGCCCCGGCGCCGAATTCAGCGTGACCTTCCCTTTAACCAAAAAATACTCTTTGCCCTCTCCTCGAAAGCAGCTTGCATGAAAACCTATTCTTGCCAAGTACTGTTGGCTTAAACCAGTCCATGCCGGTCGGCGCTTATGGGGGTTGCATGCAGGTAATTGATCCATTCGCATTGAGAACATCCGAACACGACAATTTCCCCATAATCTTTATCAACGACCCCCGGATAAAGCTCTTTCCCGCAATTTGGACAGATACCCGCGGAAATGCCGTCCGGTATACATTCTCCCCGTCCTGCTTGTCCAGATCGCACATCGCCTGTCTGTTGTCTCAACGCCTTTTTCATGTATTTTTTCTCCGATAGGGTGCCCAGCTGATTTCCTTGGACCAAAAGAGTGCATTTCGTCTTATGTGCTCCTTGTTTTTCAATTCCTATGCCACCTGGCCATCACGCCAAGCATCACCAATTATCAACCCGAATTCATAGGGGTATTTTCTAAATCAGCGCTGGTCTTGCCGTTCTTGACCGGCTGCCGAAAAGGGTCATATG
>CAIMMA010000809.1 GCA_903842475.1 uncultured bacterium | reverse complement strand
CTATTCCATCATTCAGAGCTGTCGCAGACGGGGAATCGACACTCAGGAATACCTCACCGACGTCCTCACCCGCATGCCGGGCATGAAAAACACCGAAATCGACTCACTCCTGCCAGAGAACTGGAAATCCAGAAAGACAACCTGAGAATCCCGGAAGCCGGCTCCCCCCACAACACCACCCCAGCTCTGCGGGGGCAGAACTCTCAAGCCGCCGTCCTCCTCAGGCCCCCGACCAGGCCCCACCGTCCCATCCCAACCGCTCATGCCACTCCCAATTCCATGGGAGCAACGTGCTCCGCTTACCGCTTACATTTGAGCAAACAACAGAATCGCAAACCATGGTAGGCCTAAGCCAATTGTTGCATATTATTTCCCACCCAGCCACGACAATTGATTGTCGTTTACGGCGTCCTTGGTGATCTTTAAGAGTAAAGGCTAGGCATCAGCCGAACCCGCCGAGGTAATCATATCGGATACCTTAACCCCTAGGCGCACCCCATCTGATAGCGCAAAGCTTGTAAGAGGGAATCTGGTGGAAAAAGCTGATTGCCAAGTTGCCAAGGTCCTGCGAACCTCCTTCATGTCTACTGTCCAGCTAGGGCAGGGAGGCTTAGCTCCAAAAGCCGCATTCATACCGTGCGGCTTTGCTTTTGGAATGAGGTTGAAGTTGATTTGGTTCCTATGAAGACATTCCTAACTGTGGTTTTGACAATTTTGTTATGTGTAGGCAGCCTGTTAAATGGTCAATCCGCGCAGCAGTCTACTGCGCCCGTAGCTCGACCTAACGGGATACTAGTACAAGAGAGCACATACCATCTTAGTCCGGGCGACATGATTGAGGTAAAAATTTATGGCGAAGATGACCTGACCGCGCGTGTTCGCCTTAACGAGAAGGGGGCCGTAGATTTGCCGCTTTTGCCCGGCCTACCCATATACATGCTCACTCAAGGCCAGGCATGCGAAAAAATTCGCGAGTCTTATATGAAGGATTTTCTGGTTGATCCTTTAGTTAGCATCACGATTTTGGAGTATAGTCGGTCCAAGATAACGGTTCTTGGGCAGGTAAGAACTCCTGGGGTATATCTTTTTCCCGCAAATGAGCGACTAAATCTACTTCAGGCCATAGCGTTGGCAGGAGGTTACACCAGAGCTGGCGAGCCAAGCAAGATCACCATAAAGCGTGCCCGCGAGGGTAAGGAAAGCGTGATAAAAATGGATGCACGTGCCATGGCTAAGGAGGAAGGTTACAAGGTTTTCGAGGTTGAGCCCGGCGATGTTGTCACCATCGGAGAAAGCATTTGGTAACGGTCATATCGTCTACACATCTGATTCCCTCCCTCGTCAAGCTCTCAATAATATGCAGGACAAAGTTACAGCGCAGCCAGTCTCAACTCCCGGTGCGCCTGAAGATGGCGGGTATGGCGGGTATGGCGGGTATGGCGGGTATGGCGGGTATGGCGGGTATGGCGGGTATGGCGGGTATGGCGGCGGTGGAACACCAGGGGGTTTGGTGCCTTTCTGGCACCGATTGAAGGTTCATTGGTATGTACCCCTCATTTTCACCATGGTTTTCGCTGCGATCAGTGTAGCCTATACATATCGGGCTCAGCGAATTTATCGAGCTACAGCGATTTTGGAGGTTGCACGTCAGGAGCAAAATCTTGTCAAGATAGAAGATGTGAATAAGCAGGATCTGGCTGCCGCTGATGTCATCAATACCCTGATCACGAAGATCAACTCTGAAAACGTAATGATGCGCGTAGCGAAGTCCACCAATTTTTTAGGTATTCTATCCTCGCCGACAACTTCTCCAGAGGCTCCGGACATACTCGCAGGTCGGTTTCGTTCGCATGTCAAGCCAGCTTTGCGACGTAACACGCGCCTTATAGAAATCTCAGCTGAGGACCCGTCACCTGTTGTGGCGCAGACCCTCGCGAACACTGTTTGTGCTGAGTTTATTTTTCAGGCAATAGAAGACCAGAAAGAAAACACTCGGCAAGCAACAGCGGTTCTCGAGGATGAATCCCTCAGACTCAAGGACAAGATGGAGCAATCGGAACGTAAATTGCAGGATTATCGTGAGGCTCGGTTCAACAAGGCCATGCAGGATGGCTCAAGCACCGTGGATCAGGATATCCTCGCTCTCAATCAGGAATTCGCTGCTGCGCGCTCCGAGCGTCGCGGCGTCGAGATCCAGCTACAGAAAGTCCGTGAGGCGGGTGGCGATTATAAATCCATGCTTTCGCTTCCTTCAATTAAGGGGGACCCGGATGTACGTTCCTCTGTTGAGCAATTTCAGCAGCAACAGTTACTGGTGAATTCCTACGCTGCACGTTACAAGTTAAAATATCCCAAGATGATAGCTGCTACCGCTAGGCTTCGGGAGCTTGATGTGGTAGTGAGCAACTCCGTGTCATCTGCGGCACGTGGTCTGGATCTTCAAGCTGAGTTTGCTACCTCCCGAGAAAAGACCGCAGCAACGGCTCTCGAAGTCGCTCGTAAACAGGCTATGAAAGTCGGAAAGCTTGGCATTGAGGAGACTGTTCTTCAACGTGAAGTTGATTCGGATCGAGGGCTCTATGATTCCGTCAAAAAGCGAATGAAGGAAATTGATCTCTCTGGGGGTATTGGTAAGTCGGCGTTTACCTTGGTCGAGTCAGCATCCCTTCCTTTTGCACCATACAAGCCCAATCCGCCTCTGATCATCGGTGGCGCATCCGTTGCCGGCCTGCTTCTGGGAGTATCGATCATCTTCCTGCTGCTCAAGCTGGATCACTCGGTCAATGGCATTGATGAGGCTGAACTCCTCCTCGGTCTGCCCGTTCTGGCAGCCATTCCGAGGAACAAGACCGCTCAGAAGAAGAAAAAACGCCTCGTCAGTCTCTACGAACCCCACAGCTCCACTGCTGAGGCATTCCGTTCCCTGCGCGCCGCGGCCATGATGGCCAGCACTCCGGAGCAGTTCCGAAAGATTCTCATCACCAGCGCCAGCGCCAGTGAGGGCAAGACCTTCACTTCAGCGAACCTCGCCGTCACCCTGGCTCAGCAGGGACGCAAAACAGTCATCATCGACCTCGACCTTCGCCGCCCTGCCGTGGGCATGACATTCGACATCCCCATGGATCAAACGGGTGCCACAAGTTACCTCACCGGGAAGGCCACCTTTGACGAACTTCCGTTCAAGACCACCCTTGATAACCTTTTCGTCATCCCCGCCGGCCCAAGGGCCGTCAATCCGGCTGAGTTGCTGAACTCGCCCGCGCTCAAGAAGATGCTGGATGAAGCGGTCAAAAAGTTCGACTTCGTCATTCTGGACACCGCCCCCATCAACGCTGTGTCGGATACCCTTTACGTCCTCCCCGAGGCCCATGCCATTCTCCTCGTCCTTAAGACAGGAAGCACCCCCGTGCGTGCCATCCAGCGCGCACTCCTCAGCATGGAGCGGGCTGGCTCCAAGGTTTTCGGTGCCGTGCTAAACCGCATCCCCGAGGCCAGCGGCTACGGATACTACTACTACCGCCGAGACGACCACTATGGCTCCAAGGGCGTCTACGGTGCCACCAAGTAGTAGTCGGGGCTTGGATGCATCGAGTTGATCTTTTTTTAGCCACGCATAGAATGGTTTTTGAGATGTGTTAACTGGGTGACCGTTGTGGAGCATGTTTTCTAGGACTACAGTAGAGAGTTTTAGCAAGAATTGCGCGCTGCTGCTTTTTTTTCTAGGTTCCCTCGCTGCTTTAGTAACTGTTGAAATAGGTCTTCGATTTGTTCACCGTGAGAGGCGTATAAGATTTGAGGGGCATAGCATTCCTGTGTCTGGGTCTGAATCTCGACAGTTTTTAGAAGGACTTTCAATTGCTCATTGGACGGACCATGGGTCCCGAGGTTACAGTAGCGGAAATTCTACTAATCGGCCCATTATGGTTATCGGTGATTCCTTCGTTGTAGGTAAGGAAGTTAACGATTCTCAGCTATTCTCATCGGTCTTACAGAAGCAACTTCGAGCAAACAATTTACCCATAGATGTTTTCAGTTGCGGTGTTCCAGGTGGAAACATTGCGGACTATGTAGGTGATGCTGATCGATACAATCAGTGGTTCTCTCCAACTTGGACCGTGGTTGTTTTGGAAGGCGACGACTTTACAGCTTCGATGTTACGTAAGCGGTAAGCGGAGCACGTTGCTCCCATGGAATTGGGAGTGGCATGAGAGGCTTGGATGGGACGGTGAGACCTGGTTCGGGGGCCTGAGGAGGAAAGCAGCGGCTTGAGAGTTCTGCCCCCCCCAGAGCGGGGGTGGTGTTGAGGGGTAGCCGGCTTCCGGGATTCTCAGGTTGTCTTCCTCGATTTCCAGTTCTCTGGCAGGAGGGAGTCGATTTCGGTGTTTTTCATGCCCGGCATGCGGGTGAGGACATCGGTGAGGTATTCCTGAGTGTCGAT
>CAIMMA010000808.1 GCA_903842475.1 uncultured bacterium | reverse complement strand
TAGGTTGATCTATGATAAAATATATTTTTATAGTTTATCCAATTATAATAATGTGCTTTTCGTGCTGCTTAGCTTCTGAATTTAGAGAAGCTGAGTGGGGTATGTCTAGAGAACAGGTGAAGCAGTTAGAGAAAACTGAGCCTGTGTTTCCAGGTGATGACACCCTGACATTTAAAGGTAAAATCGCAAGCAGTATTGTTCACATAATTTATGAGTTTGAAAATGATAAGCTTAAATCGGGAACTTATAGGTTTGTTGAGAATAGAGTCAATGTTAATGTTTATATACAAGATTATTTAAGAATTAATGAATTTCTGGATTCGAAATATGGAAAACCCGAGTCCAGGGAAGAGATATGGTCTAATGATATGTATAAAGACAAAAAAGGCTTTTATGGGCTTGCCTTGTCCACTGGCCAACTCAAGTTTGTCTCCTCATGGGATGAAGAAAAAACTATTATTGTACATGCACTATCTGGTTATAATTATTTAATTAATCATTCGATTATGTATCATGATAAATTATATAAAGAAAAAACGATAGAGAAAAGAGAACGTGAAGAAATGAAAGGTTTGTAAGTCTTATTGGGCCTGAATCCGTGAAACCCTAACTTGGGTCCACGCGAAAAGCCACTCCCCTCGCCAGGCCCTGCTGCGCCTGGCTTGGCGCCGAGGTCTCGACAGGAGGGAGGAAACCCAAGGAAAGGTGTCTCTGGTTAGTGGGCAGTTGGACTGCAAAAAGCAATAAGTACTTCCCTTGTATCGTTCCCTGTTGCCCGGAGCTGCTGCAAAGCATTGTTGGCGTGTTTCGACCATAAAGTGCTTGTTTTTGGCGGGTTACCGGTGTGTATTATTCCTTTAATTTTAATCCATTTTTATCAAAAATAGCGGCTCGGCGCAACCGGCCTCCGCGGGACAATTATCATGGGCATTGCAACCGATATTATTCTCCTTGTCGTTGCCGCTTTTTTTTGCGGTCTGCTGATGCAGCGGTTGAAGCAACCGCTGATTTTAGGGTATATCCTCGCCGGTGTGCTCCTCGGGCCCCATACCGGCGGCCTGACCATCACCGAAGTGCATGACATCGAGTTGTTGGCTGAAATAGGGGTAGGGTTGCTGCTCTTTGCCCTGGGGCTGGAGTTCTCTCACAAGGATCTGAAACCGGTCAAGTACATTGCGCTTTTGGGCACACCCCTGCAAATTGGCCTGACTCTCGCACTCGGGATTGGCATCGGCAAGATGATGGGATGGGACCCGAAAACCTCGATCTGGTTCGGGGCTCTGATCTCCCTGTCAAGCACCATGGTGCTGCTTAAAACCCTGATGAATCAGGGGTGGCTGGGGACCTTGTCGAGTAAAGTCATGATCGGCATGCTGATTGTTCAGGATCTGGCGGTGGTTCCCATGCTGATCATCCTGCCGTTGTTGAACGACCCCGCCGCCGGCTTTGTTTCGCTGGGATATGCGGCACTCAAGGCCGCCCTGTTTCTAGTGGGCATGTTTGTGCTCGGGGCCAAGTTGCTGCCCTGGCTAATGCGGCATATCGTCAAACTCGGTTCCCGCGAGTTGTTTCTTCTGGCGATCATAGCCATTGGTCTGGGCATTGGATATGCCACGTATCTGGTCGGGCTGTCCTTTGCCTTCGGCGCTTTCATCGCCGGCATGGTACTCAATGAATCCGATTACGGACACCAGGCCCTCAGTGACATTATTCCTTTGCGCGACGTTTTTGGCCTGCTCTTTTTCGCCTCGGTTGGCATGTTGCTCGATCCCCGATTTTTTGTGAATAACTTCAGTACCATCCTTTTGTTGGTACTGGTGGTTAGTATCGGCAAAGGTCTGATATTTTCATTAATTTCTTGGATGTTTCGCTACGGCAATGTCATCCCTGTTGCCGTGGGGCTGGGATTGTTCCAAGTCGGCGAGTTTTCCTTTGTGTTGGCCAGGATCGGTCTTGGGACCGGGGCAATCGGTCACGATTTTTACAACCTGGTGCTGACCACTGCGGTCCTGACTATGATTCTGACCCCGATGCTTTCAGCCCAGACTGATCGTTTATACACACTGAAGAAACGCTGGTTTCAGAAAGAACCTCTCGAATCGATTAATTTTCCAGAGAAGGGTTTAAGCGGTCATGTGTTAATTGCCGGAGGCGGACGGGTCGGGGTGCAGATAGCCGCCACCCTGGATCGGCTGGCTCTCCCTTTCGTTATCATTGAGCTCGACCAACGGAGGATAGATCAGGCCCAAAACAAAGGTTATGCAATAGTCTACGGCGACGCCAGTCATGAAATCGTGCTTGCGGCTGCTTCCGCAGCCACAGCCTCATTGCTGGTGGTGACCATCCCCGGTATTGTCGTGTCACAGTCCATAATCACCCATGCCCGGCGCATGAACAACTCTCTTGAGGTGGTCGCCAGGCTTTCGGACCCCGAATTTTTAGACATCTTCAACGAACTCGACGTCACCGATCTGGTCTACCCCGAATTGGAAGCCGGTTTGGAAATGACCCGGCAGGCGCTGCTTGCCTTGGGGATTCCGGTAACCGAGATTCAGAGGCAGACCGAAACCCTGCGCCAGGAATATTTCACCAGCAGCATGAGTCGGAGCAAACCGTATAAGACTCTGTCCCAATTTCGTTCAGCCGAGCAGCAGTTCGATCTGCAGTGGGTTAAGATCGGCTCTGACTGCAATTTGGTTGGGCGGGCCATCGGTGAGGCCGAGATTCGTAAAACAACAGGGGTGTCGGTGGTCGGTGTGCTCCGCGGCGACAATCTGGAGCCAAATCCTGGTCCCGGGCTTGTTTTTCAGGAAAGGGATTTGGTGGCGATCATTGGTTCCTGCGATGCTCGACAGGCGTTTCAGGAGCGATTTGTGCCCAGCGAGCGGGTAAGTTGTCAACTGGCCCTTTGATGCTCCCGGGTAGTGGCAGGGTTTAGTCAAGCAGGCGCTTGTGGTTAGAGTTTTTGGGAAGGCGAGGGGGCCTCAGTACCGGAGCAAGAACTCCCGTCGGCACGCAGGAGCCAAGTGTATTTTTTACTGGAATATCATGTAATATGTTAGTATTTAAGCGATTTTTATTAAAAGCACTCTTGGTTGGCCACAGCTTTTTGATGTCCGAATCGAGAAAACAGTCAGGGCTGGTTCCGGGGCGTTACGTTAATTTTCCTTGACACTCTATATGTTTGCTGGTATTTGACTTGCGGTTTTCAGCAGTATACTTTATAAGTACAATCTCAAAAGTTGCAGAAGAATTGTAGGCGCGTAGCTCAGTGGGAGAGCGCTACCTTGACGTGGTAGATGTCGTCGGTTCGACCCCGTCCGTGCCTACCAATATTTAAAAAGGCTAGGATGCAGAAAGTTTTTCTGCTCATTAGCCTTTCCTTTTTACAGGCATAATGACAGTGATATCAGTTTCCTTACAAGACAGTGAAAGTAAGTCATTTCCTCGTGGAACTAACGTGGCGGAAATGCTGAAGGAGCTGGTTTCCGGCAAGCAGCGCAAGCAGACTGTTGCTGTTAAGTGCAATGGAATGATCATCGACTTGTCGACCCCGCTGGTTGAAGATACCGTCCTTGAACTGATCCCGGTGCAATCGGAAGCCGGTGTGGAAATCTTACGTCATTCCACTGCCCATATCATGGCTCTTGCTGTCAAAGAGTTGTTCGGCGAGCAGGTGAAGGTGGCTATAGGGCCATCGATCGAAGACGGGTTTTATTACGATTTCGATCGGGGAAAACCTTTTTCGCCCGATGAGTTCGAACTGATCGAAGCCAAGATGACTGAACTCGCCAACGCCCGTCTGCCGTTTGTCCGTCAAGAGATGAGCAGGCAGGAGGCAATCGGTTTTTTTAAGCAGCTCGATGAAATCTACAAGGTTGAACTCCTTGAAGATATGGAGGCCGACACCGTCAGCCTGTATACCCACGGCGGTTTTGTCGACTTGTGTCGAGGTCCGCATGTTCCGGATTCTTCCTGGCTCAAGGTATTCAAACTGCTTCGGGTGGCTGGCTCCTATTGGCGCGGTGATGAAAAGCGGCAGATGCTGACCCGGATCTATGGGACTGCTTTTGCGGATAAAAAAGAATTACAGCAATACCTGACCCGTCTGGAAGAAGCGCGTAAGCGGGATCATCGTAAGCTCGGGAAACAACTCGCGCTGTTCACCATTCAAGACCAGATCGGGCCGGGCCTCATTCTCTGGCAGCCGCGGGGCGCCCAGTTGCGTCGGTTAATTGAAGATTTTTGGAAAGACGAGCATTATCGCAACGGGTATCAGTTGCTTTACACTCCGCATATAGCCCGACAAGATCTGTGGAAGACCTCGGGCCACCTCGATTTTTACAGCGAGAATATGTATTCTCCGATGGAAATCGACGAGGTGATGTATCAGCTCAAACCGATGAATTGCCCCTTTCATATCGGTGTGTATAGTGCCGATAAACATAGTTACCGGGAATTTCCCATCCGTTGGTGTGAGTTGGGCACGGTGTACCGTTACGAACGTACCGGTGCGCTTCATGGGCTGATGCGGGTCAGAGGGTTCACGCAAGACGACGCACATATTTTTTGTCGACCTGATCAGCTTGAAAACGAAATTTTCAACATCATCGATTTGAACCTGCATATTCTCAAAACCTTCGGGTTTGATCAATATGACGTCTATCTGTCAACCCGACCGCAGAAATATGTGGGATCTGACGACCATTGGGAACTGTCAACCCAAGCGTTGAAACAGGCCTTGGAAAAGAAAGGTTTGCAATATCAGGTTGATCCGGGTGAAGGTGTTTTTTATGGACCCAAGATCGATATCAAGATAAAGGATCAACTCGGAAGGTCGTGGCAATGTTCCACCATTCAGGTCGATTTTAATCTGCCGGAACGTTTTAAAATGACCTATACTGGTGATGACGGTGGTGAACATCAACCGATCATGATCCATCGAGCACTTATGGGGTCGCTGGAACGCTTTATCGGCGTGCTGATCGAACACTATGCCGGAGCCTTTCCCTTGTGGCTCGCCCCCGAGCAGGCTAGGATTATGAACATTACCGATGATCAGCATGCATACTGCGAGAAGGTCTACGCGCAGCTCCGGACGCGGGGGTTGCGGATTGAAAAAGATGTGCGCAACGAAAAGCTGAATTACAAAATTCGTGAAGCTCAGTTGATGAAAGTTCCTTATATGCTGATCGTCGGCGAACGCGAGAAAGAAGAAGGGACTATTACTGTGCGGAAAAGAGACGGGCAGAATCTGCCGGCAATGACGCCCGATGCATTCTTTGATCTCGTTATTGAAGAATGCAGCCGTCTGGTAGTCTGATAAAAAATTGAACTGGAGGAACGAACATTAAAAAACGAGGTAGCAGAAAACTTTCCCCACAGCAGGAACTGAAAATAAAGATCAACGAAGATATCGATTACCGTGAAGTAAGACTCGTCGATTCCGACGGCACTCAACGTGGTGTCGTGAGCAGCAGGGAAGCCCTTGAGATTGCTGTAGAACAAGGATTGGATCTCGTCGAAGTTTCCGATAAAGCCGATCCGCCAGTATGTCGGATTATGAATTTTGATAAATTCCGCTATGAACTGAAGAAAAAGCAGCAGGAAGCCAAGAAGAAGCAGACGGTCATCGAAACCAGAGAAATCAAATTCCGGCCTAAAACCGAAGAACATGACCTCGACTTCAAAATACGTAAAATAAAAGAATTTCTTGCTGAGAAAAACAAGGTGAAGGTTACCATGCGGTTCCGCGGTCGTGAAATTATCTACGCACAGACCATTGGCCTTGATGCGTTGACCAAGATCGCTGATACCTTAAGAGAAGATTGCGTGATCATTCAGGAACCAAAAATGGAAGGTCGGCAGCTCGTGATGTTTGTTGGTCCGAAAGCCTGAAGTTGCAACCAATACGAATAAAATAACCATTAGTACCTGATATTTTTTTCTGCCAATCGGTGGGATGTAAGGAGCTCAATCATGCCAAAAATGAAAACAAACAGAGGTGCCGCAAAACGGTTCAAAGCGACCGGAGGCGGACGGATACGCCGCGCCAAAGCGTTTTCCTCGCACATATTGACCAAGAAATCAACCAAACGGAAGCGTAATCTGCGCAAAACGACTTTAATCGACGCTGTCGATGCAAGAGCTGTACGCAGGATGCTCCCTTACCTTTAAGTGGTGCAATGACCAGCTGTTGTAAAAGCTGGGGCTGGATACTTCCGTTGGGCAGAGCCCTCCGGTTTATCATAGTTTGATGGTTAACTAATTAGCTTGAACGGAGAATATAATGCCTCGTGTAACCCGCGGTTTTAAAGCACGCCGCAGAAGAAATAAAGTGTTGAGCCTTGCAAAAGGTTTTCGTGGCGGTAAACATCGTCTTTTCAAAACTGCCGCTGAAGCAGTTGATCGCGCCCTCTGTTACGCCTACCGGGATCGTCGCACCAAAAAACGAGAATTTCGTCAACTTTGGATTGCCCGGATCAATGCTGCCGCGAAACAAAATGGTGTCAGCTACAGTCGGTTGATTAACGGGCTCAGCAATAATGCGATTGAATTGGACCGCAAAGTGCTTTCCAATCTCGCCATCGTCGATCCTAACGCCTTTACCGCTGTGGTTAGAGCCTCCGGTCAGCTGGCGTCCTGATTCAGGATTAACATCATGGAACAAGAGCTGCATAGGCTCAAGCAGGAGGCGGAAGAAGCTCTGCGGCAGGTAGGTGATGCTGCCCAGCTCGAGGCCTTCAGGGTCAAGTATCTCGGGCGAAAAGGCGGTTTGCTGAGCGGACTCATGCGGCAACTCGGCACTGTAGCTCCTCAAGACCGACCGAGGCTGGGCCAACTGGCAAATGATGCCAAGCAGGCAGTCGAAGACCTGTTTGAAGAAAAGAAAATGCTTTTGACCGCCTCAATCGTCGGTAGCGCAACAGGTGCGATCGATTACAGCCTTCCTGGGCGCTATCTGCCCTATGGCAAACTGCATCCGGTCACCCAAGTAATGGAGGAAATCTGTTCGATTTTCGAGGGGCTCGGGTTTGCCGTAGCCGAAGGGCCGGATGTTGAAACAGATTATTACAATTTTGAAGCTCTGAACATACCCAAGCACCATCCTGCCCGTGACATGCATGACACCTTTTATGTGACGGAATCGATTCTGCTGCGCACCCATACCTCGCCGATGCAGGCCCGGATTATGGAAAAGCAGGAACCACCTCTCCGTTACATTGCTCCTGGCAAGGTTTATCGTTGCGACTCCGACATTACTCATACTCCCATGTTTCATCAGGTGGAAGGATTCCTTGTTGATAAGGAAGTTTCCTTTGCCGACCTAAAAGGCGTACTGACCAGTTTTACCCATAAGATGTTTGAACGGGAACTGGCTTTAAGGTTCCGGCCGAGTTTTTTTCCTTTTACCGAGCCCAGTGCTGAAGTTGATATTGCCTGTGTTATCTGCGGTGGGAAAGGTTGTCGGGTGTGTAAACGGACAGGTTGGCTTGAAATTCTAGGTTCAGGCCTCATCGATCCTGAAGTGTTGAAAATGGTTGGCTATAACCCCGATATTTATTCCGGCTTTGCTTTTGGACTTGGGGTTGAGCGGATAGCCATGCTGAAATATGGCATCGACGATATTCGTTTATATTACGAGAACGACCTCCGTTTTCTCTCCCAGTTTTAATCCCGTTGTCATTCGCTCCACAGTAACGTGCGTTTATTGTAATATACTGCGAATACAGGTAAACATACCAATCGGCATCAACAGCTGTTTCGTTGATGCCGAGGTTTTTTCTTTGGTTTTTTAACGAAAGGTCCCTGCGCTTCAAGGCGCCATTCCGACGGGCGTGTTCATCCCGACGGTGAAATAACATCATCGTAAAGCAGTTGCAG
>CAIMMA010000807.1 GCA_903842475.1 uncultured bacterium | reverse complement strand
GGCGGAATTCAATTTTTTAAGGTCGCCGTTTAACTGATCGATCGCCTTTTGAGCATTCGCCAGGTCGGTTGCGGTCCGTTCTTTGTCAGCGGTCAGCGCGTTTATTTGCGCCTGGGCTGCCTGCAGCATCTGCTCCTTGGCAGCGGCATCGGCGGTTTCCGCGTCCAGTTGCGCCTTTAGCTTGTTGGCATCGCCGGTTTGCGCCTGCAATTGTTGCTGCAGTGTTTTGTGGAGGGCCTCTTTTTCCTGGATGGTTTGCTGCACATTGGTTCCGGCGGCCTCCATTTTTTTGAGGTCGGCCCTGAGTTGGGTGATGGCGTTATTTGCATTGGTCAGTTCAGCCGTTACGCGCTCTTGGTCGGCAGCCAGTGCCTGGTGTTGGGCATTGGCCTCCTGCAGCTTGCGTTCCTTGGCCGCCACCTCGGCGGAGCCGGCATCCAGCAGGATCAGCAGGGATCGGTTTTTAGCCGCCAGCGCCTCCTGGGCTTCCAGCAACTGGACAATCTGTTGTTCTTTTTGGGCAAGTTCGGACACCGGTTGCTGCAACTCATCGGTGTGTGCCGGGGGTGGTTGGATTGTTACCTGCAGCCCTTTCGGTTCAGGAGAGGCTTGGGGCAGAGCGGTTTGGACGGGGGGATCTGCCGGCGCCTGGGAGTTTGGCGTCTGGGCTGCTGCCGGTGGTGCGCTGGTCGCTGTTTGCTGGGGAGCAGGGGCCGGGGCTGGTTGGGATTGCGGCGTCGACACCCGGGCGGGTTCCTTGGGCGCCGGGTTGTCCTTGATCATCTTGCTGTTATAATTGGCGAGCATGATGTATGCCGCGACGCCTAAGAGAGAGAAGAGTATGAGACGGATTTTCATGATGTGTATGTTTGGGTTAAGGTCATGTATGAGAAAAGCTGGGTGACTTTATCAACAAGGTTTGAGAAACACGGTGGAAAGTGGTGGCAGGGTGAGCGAGAGGGTCTGCTGCCTGGCGTGGCATGGTTCTGCATAGGTATGGATCACCGGACCGTTTCCGACCCCGCTGCCCCCGTAAATTTCCTGGTCTGAATTGATCAGTTCGCGGTAGCTGCCCGGTCTGGGGACCCCAATGCGGTATTGATGACGGACCAGCGGGGTGAAGTTGCAGAGTACGATAACAAAGTCTTCGGGATTTTCGGCGTACCGGATAAAGGAAATAACCGAGTTGTCGGCATCATTGGCATCGATCCAGGAAAAACCGTTCCAGTCGAAATCGGCCTGATACAGGCTCGGTTCGTTGCGGTACACCAGGTTGAGATCACGCACCAATCGTTGTAGTCCGCTGTGGCGGGGTGTGTCCAGGGCCTGCCATTCCAGGCCGGTGTCGTGATTCCATTCCTGCCATTGGCCGAATTCACACCCCATGAACTGCAGTTTTTTGCCGGAATAGCCCCACATGAAGCCCAGATAGGTACGCAGGTTAGCGAATTTCTGCCATTCGTCGCCGGGCATCTTGTTGAGCAACGACCCTTTGCCGTGGACCACCTCGTCGTGACTGATCGGCAGCACGAAATTTTCGTGAAAGGCATAGAGCATGCCAAAGGTCATCTGGTTGTGATGGAACCGCCGGAACAGGCTGTCCTTGGCCATGTAGCTCAAGGTGTCGTGCATCCAGCCCATGTTCCACTTGAGGCTGAATCCCAGGCCGCCGAGATAGGTCGGGCGTGAAACCATGGGCCAAGAGGTCGATTCTTCGGCAATGGTCAGGATGCCCGGAAAAATACCGTGCAGTACTTCGTTGACCTTGCGCAGGAAACTGATGGCCGCCAGATTTTCCCGGCCGCCGTATTCGTTGGGGATCCATTCCCCTGCCTGCCTGGAGTAATCGAGATAAAGCATGGACGCGACCGCATCCACCCGGAGGCCGTCGATGTGGTACTTGTCGATCCAGAACAGGGCGTTGGAGATCAGAAAGGCGCGGACTTCGTTGCGGCTGTAATTGAAGATCAGGGTGCCCCAGTCCTGATGCTCGCCCTGCTGGGGATTGGCGTGGGCATACAACTGGGTGCCATCGAAATAATTGAGACCGGCGGCGTCTTTGGGAAAATGGGCCGGCACCCAATCGAGGATGACCCCCAACCCGGCGCCGTGGCACTGGTCGACGAAGAACATGAAATCTGTAGGCGTGCCGAACCGCGAGGTCGGGGCAAAAAAACCCAGCACCTGATAGCCCCAGGAACCGTCAAAGGGGTACTCGGCAATGGGCAGCAGTTCGATATGGGTATAGCCCATCTCCTTGACGTAGGGGACCAAGGTGGCGGCCAGTTCCCGGTAGGAAAGATACCGGTTGCCCCATTGTGGGTCGGCTTCCCGGCGCCAGGAACCGAGGTGGACTTCATAGATTGAAATCGGGCCGTCGAGGGCCTGGTTGCGGGCCCGGTTGGCAATCCAGTCGGCATCCTGCCATTGGTACCGGTCAAGGTCGGCGACCACCGAGCCGGTCCGGGGGCGCTCTTCCATGGCAAAACCAAAGGGGTCGGCTTTGTCGAGTTCCTGCTGTGCCTGGGTGGTGATGCGGTACTTGTAGACCGTGTGTTCGGTGAGGCCCGGGATGAACAGCGTCCAGATACCGGCATCCGAGGATTGCATGGGGTGGCGGGCCGTATCCCATCCGTTGAAGTCGCCGACCACCGCGACCTGTTTGGCGTTGGGCGCCCAGACCGAGAAGACCACGCCTTCTTCCTGGCCGAAATGGACCAGGTGGGCCCCCAGTTTCTCATAGGCCCGTTCATGCGTACCTTCGCTGATCAGATATCGGTCGAAATTGCTCAGCCATTCGGCCGGCACAGCCCTTCCATTGGGGATTTCGCTCTTCATCGTGATACTCATGCCTCGTGCAGGGTCAAGGGTTGCAAAACAGGTTCAATCTACCGCATCAACCGATGAATGTCATGGGGAAATATCAGTTTTGCGCATTCCCGGGGCCGGTGGGCAGGGGCGTCCGTGGCTGGGGAGAAGATTTCCGGCAACAGGCGCCGGCGCGATTTTTTAAAGGCAGCGGTGCAGCACCTCCGCAACCCGCTCCGGAGCGTAGTCCTGGAGTCGCCAGAGTCGGGCCAACCCTTTGCTGTTCGCGGCGATCCGGGGAATGTCGCCGGCCGGGATGCCCAGGTCTCCGAGGGTTACCGGCGCCTTGACCCGTTGGAACCACCGTCGTAGCCCGTCGATGGTCTGTGCCGCCCCTAGGTTGGCGTTGGTTGCCTCGATGGCGGGGAAAATTCGTTTTCCTAAATCGGCAATGCGGGGCGCCGCGGTTTGGGCATGATGCTGCAGCCAGCCGAGCATAACCACTGCCAGCCCGGCCCCGTGGGGAACGTCGTAGAGAGCACTCAGCGAATGTTCGATCAAGTGCATGGGGAAACCGACCCGCCCCAGGCCTGCCGCGGTCAATCCGTCGAGCGCCAGGGTGGCGGTCCACAGCAGATTGGCCCGGCCATGGTAGTCGTGGGGATCAAGCAGGCAGCGGTCGCAGGCGGTCATGGCGTTTTCGATCAATCCTTCCATTAATCGATCCTGCACCGGGGTGTCGGGATCGGTGGTGGTCAGGTAGCATTCGAGCACATGGCTGATGGCATCGATGGCACCGTAGGCGGTGTAGTCAGGGGGGACGGTGAAGGTGGCTTCGGGATCGAGAATGGAGACCTTGGGATGGAGCAGCCGGTGGCCGAAGCCGAATTTTTCCAGGGTGGCGTCGTTGGTGATCACCATGCCCGAATTCATTTCCGAACCGGAGGCGGCCAGGGTGAGGACGGTGGCGAGGGGCAGGGTCTGTTTGATCCCTTTCTTGCCGGTAAAAAATTTCCAGACATCGTGTTCAACCATGGCCCCGGCCCCGATGGCCTTGGCGGTATCAATCACCGATCCGCCGCCCACGGCGATAATCACCTCGGCCCGGTGCTCCTTGGCCAGCCTGATGCCTTCCCTGGCCAGGGAGAGCAGCGGGTTGGAGCGGACCCCGCCAAGTTCGGCAATCTCCATCCCCGCTGCCTGCAGGGAGGCCGCCACCTGCGCATAAATCCCGTTGCTTTTAATACTGTTTTGGCCGTAGACCAAGAGGCCCCGTTGGCCCCAGATGCGGGCTTCCGGACCAATGGCGTCCATGGTGTTGCGGCCGAAAATGATTTTAGTCGGATTGTGAAAAACGAAATTATGCATGGGGGCGCGTTATGGCTCTAACCGATTGAGCAGGTGCTTCTGCCGCCTTTTTTCCTGGAGCCGGGTAAAGAACCGGAACACCATAACATATGTGATAATTCCGGCTGGGATGGCAAGCGCCACACCGCCGACCATCATCACCGCGATGGCGTCAAATCCCATGGCGCGGATGGTGTCCAGGCTTTCCATGATCCCCTCGGTCTTGATGAGGGCCAGGACACTTTTGATTTTTTCCCAGGTCAGGCGTCCGGGCAGGAAGAAATCGCCGATCTTCCAGGCCAGGAAATATTGAGGTACGAAGGTCAGGGGATTGCTGACGATATTGGCGGTGATGATCCCGGCTATCGGGTTGACCCGGAAGAGCAGGGTGAGCCCCAGGATCATGATATTGTGGAGCGGCAGGGTCGGGGTGAGGCCAACCGCGCTGCCGATGGCGGCGCCCATGGCAAGAGAGCGGTTGGAGCCCTGGAGTCTTTTAAAGCGCAGGGTGTAAAAACGAACGGTTCGCGACAAGCTCATGGTCAGTAATCTGGAAATTGAAGGAGGTCTGGAGTGGTGGTGCGGGGACACCCGGTCTTGGGTTTGACGATGCGGTTTGGCAGGACGTGTTCACCAATACTGCCAATTCCCGGTTGCAAAGACATACCAGGCCAGTCCGATATTGGTGACCCCATGGGCAACGATGCAGGTCAGTAGATCTTTCCGGTAGATCCACAAAAAAGCCATGAGCAGGCCGTAGGCTATGGATGCCGGCCATTCCGGCAGGGTATGTCCTGAAGTGAAGGCCAGGGTGGAGAGGCCGACGGCCACCCACGACCAGCTGCCGGGCGCCACCGTATTGATGGAGCGCTGGTCGAGTGCCAGGTGCAGCGGATCCGCGTCCTGGTTGGTTCTGGCTTGATCCCATTGCCAGGCGAGTCGGAAGACGAAACCCCGCATCATCAATTCTTCAAAAATCGGGACCAGCAATCCGGCGCTCAGTAAGCGCAGAACAAAGGCCTGGGTGGACCAGGGTGGCGTGTCTCCGGGGGTGACAAAAGGGCTCAGCAGTCCGATCCAGAGCATCAGGCCGACAACTCCGGCACCGGCGCCGACGAGTACGGAGATCAAAGGGGACTTGGGGCCCCTGAGCGGGCAGTACCAGCGCCAGGCCCAGCACAGCAGCGCCGACACCACCAGGAGCCGCAGCAGATAATTGTAATCCGCGGTCAACATCTCGGACAGCAGGGCGGCAATGCCCACGTAGGCAAGATAGGGGGCCGCGTAGGGCAGAATGAGCTGGCGGTTGGTGATCATCTGCGGCTCAAGTCGGGGCGGGAACCGTTCACTGGGCAGGAGGTTCGGGTTTGTTTGCGGGTTTATCGGCTTGTTCCATCCGCCGGGTGCGAACGAAGTCAAGGCCGGCCCAGAGCAGGAGCACGCCGCTGGCGATCCGGTTGAAGGTCTGATGTTTCATCATGTCCGGGTCGACGGAGATCCAGCCATCGTAGAAGCACCAGAGGCCGAATCCGGCCAGCAGCACGG
The DNA here is from genome assembly GCA_903842475.1 of uncultured bacterium. GTDB lineage: Bacteria > Desulfobacterota > Desulfobulbia > Desulfobulbales > Desulfobulbaceae > Desulfobulbus. Next base: position 616 of record CAIMMA010000807.1, on the reverse strand, counting down.
GGAAAACATACGGGCTGATCTGGGGTGGGGCCGGTGGTTTTGTCTCCGTCATCTTTTCGTCTCCTGTTCAAGTCGGCTGTTGTTCGGATACCGGTAGCCCGATGCTATGGCTTAACCGGACGAAATTTTCGAGCGTCAGGGTTTCCGCCCGTGCCGAGGGCGAAATGCCGGCGGCTTCGATGCGCCGGGCGAGTTCTTGCTTGTCGGCAACCAGGGTGGCGCTGTCCAGGGCATTGAGCAGGGTTTTGCGGCGCTGGCCGAAAGCGGAATGCACCACCCGGCCGAACAGTTTGCGGTCAAAACCCTCCAGGGCCCGGACCCGTTCCGGTTGGGGATGGAAGCCGATGCGGACCACCACCGAATCGATCTTGGGTCGGGGATGAAAATCGGCGGGATGGACCTTGAGCAGCAACCGCACGTCAGCGCAACTGGCCAACAGGACGGTGGGCGCGCCGTACTCCTTGGTGCCCGGTTGCGCCAATAGCCGTAGGGCCACTTCTTTCTGGAGCATGACCACGGCGAAATCCATCAGGTGGGCATGGTCGATCAGGCGGAACAGAAAGGGGGTCGAGATCGAATAGGGCAGGTTGGCCACGATCTTCAACCGTTGGCCCGG
>CAIMMA010000806.1 GCA_903842475.1 uncultured bacterium | reverse complement strand
CGCAGATCAATCCGCATAAACATGGCCCGGATGATTCCCGCCGGCAGGGCTTCGACCACTTGGATGCCTTCGGCCCGCATCCGTTTGGCCATCGGGCTACGGAGGAATTCCTTGGAGCCGATACTGTCGACTAAAATCCGGCAGGTCACCCCTCGGTGCTGCGCCCGGAACAGGGCTTCGATCAGCGCATCCACCAGGCCGCCGGCATTGAAAATATAAAATTCAAGATAACAGCTGGAGTGGGCTTGGCTGATGTCGGCGATCAGCTGCGCAAAAAAGGTGTCGGCTTGATCGATGAGCTCCAGCCTGTTGCCGGGCATGGTTGGAATGCCAGTGGCGGCGATGCCCAGGCGGTCCAGCGGGATGCATTCCGGGTTGACCGAATCCCAATTGATCACCGGTTTGTTCTGCAGCGAGTCCGACCATTCCTTGATTACCGGTCGGTTTTGGATCAGTCTGTGCGCCCTGCGTTCGCCGAGTCGGTTTTCGCCGAACAGCAGGTAGATGATGGCCCCGCCAATGGGGATGAGCAGGATGACCACCAGCCAGGCAATGGAGACGCTGGCCGCCCGTTTGCGCATAATGATCCGCAGGGAAAAGCCGATGCGGACGGCGAGGTCGGCAAAAAGCAGTGATGAGGTCAGGTCCAGGGGCAGCATGTCCATGTTGTTCAGGGTGGCGGCGGACGCATGCCCACCGATGCCGGGAGTGACTTGGGCTTAAAAAAGGTGTCGGTCAGGGAAAAAATGACATAAACGGGTTGGAGAGCCTATCTTTGGGATGATTTGAGCGATCGCACCCTTAACTGGCTCAGGTTGTCATGAAACCATGCCGATCGTCAAGGAAAATATCTAACCGGCCGATATCTTCACCCTTTCCTTTTATACGGTATCTGGTAGAGTACCGACAGCTATCGTCATTTGGGTAACTTCAATGAACTAAAGGATATTCTATGCGGGTAAAAGGATTTTCAGCCGCTGCAATCAAGGCCGGCATCCGTTATGCCGACCGCCTTGATCTGGGGTTGATCTATTCGCAGGTGCCGGCGGTCACCGCCGGGACCTTTACGACCAATAAGGTCAAAGCGGCGCCGATACTGTTGGATATGGAGCGGTTACGCTCGGGCAAGGTGCAGGCCGTGTTGATTAACAGCGGCAATGCCAATGCCTGCACCGGTAAAGCCGGGATGGATGTGGCCCTGGCCACCAGTGCCATGGCTGCGGCCGAGTTGGCGATCTCGGAGGCCCTGGTGCAGGTGGCCTCGACCGGGGTTATTGGCCAGCAGCTCAACACCGAACCGTTTGCCAAAGCCATGCCGGCCCTGGTGGCGAAGCTCTCGGCGGACGGCTTTGACGAACTGGCGCAAGCCATGATGACCACCGATCTGGTGCCGAAAATCGCCACGGCCACGGTATTGATCGATGGGGTCGAGGTCTCCATGCTCGGGGTTGCCAAGGGCTCCGGGATGATCATGCCGGACATGGCCACCATGCTCTGCTTTGTGGTGACCGACGCCCAGATTGTTTTTCCGGTACTCAACCGGCTGGTGAAAACCGGGGTGGACGAGACCTTCAACCGGATTACCGTTGATGGCGACACCTCCACCAACGATATGGTCCTGGTCATGGCCAATGGCGCGGCCGGCAACCTCTGGATCGACGAGAACAATCCTGAAGCTGTTCAGGTATTCGGTTCGGCGCTGCAGGGCCTGTTCAAGGAGCTGGCCCTTAAAATCGTCGCCGACGGCGAAGGCGCCACCAAGATGGTAACGCTCAGGGTAACCGGAGCACGGGATACCCAGGAAGCGATGAGCGCGGCCCAAACCATCGCCAATTCCGCCCTGGTGAAGACCGCCTTCTTCGGCGAAGACGCCAACTGGGGCCGGATAATCGCGGCTCTGGGCCGGTCGGAATGCCACTTTCAGCAGGACCGGGTGTCGATTAGTTTCGATACCGTCCTGCTGGTTGAAAACGGTCTGGCGCTTGGGCCGGAACAAGAGGCAGCCGCCACCGAGGTGCTCAAGCAACGACAGTTCACCGTCACGGTCCAGCTCAATGAAGGCAGCGCCGAAATCGAAGTGTATACCTGCGATTTTTCTATCGATTATGTGAAAATCAACGCCGATTACCGCAGCTGAGGAATGTGATCGATGCAACCGCCCGGCACGGACACCTGGTTCATGCCTGACTCGCTTCAGGCGTCCAAGCTGTTGTCCGTGCTTGCCGAGGAGTTCGGTGTTGTTGCCGCCCCTGAGTATTCGGCCACCGTGGTTTATGCCGATTCCTTTGATTGGCGATTGTTTCGCCAGGGATACCTGCTCCATTGTCATGGGCAGGCCTGGACGCTGTATCATGGCGACAGTGGCGAGGTCACCGTGCAGCAGGGCGGGCCTGAACTGAAACGATCCTGCTTTGCGCGGGATTTCCCCCCGGGCAATCTCAGGGAGATCCTGGCGCCGCTGCTTGGGGTTCGCTGCCTGCTGCCACTGGCCAACGTGACCTTGCTCGGCCGCCAGATCCGTCTGCTCAATCGGGACGAAAAAACCGTGGCGCGCATCGTGTTTGAAGAACAGCGTGTCGCCGCCGCCCAACCCGCTTTCCGTATGCTCCGGCTGTTCGGCATTCGGGGGTACGAGCAGTCCTTGTGCACCATACGCCGAATCCTGGAAGCATACGGGATCGATCAACCGGCCAGTCCCCTGGTCGGTTTTGAACAAGGATGCAAAGCGACCGGGCGCCGACCGCTTGATTACACTTCGAAATTCGCCATAGAACTCCACGCCGGGCATACCGCCCGTCAGTCCATGGTCCGCATTTATCGGCAGCTGCTGACCACCATCAACCGCAATATCCCCGGCGTCATCGAAGATTTAGACTCCGAGTTTCTCCACGATCTCAGAGTCGCCATCCGGCGAACCCGTTCCGGGTTGAGCCTGGTGAAAAACGTTTTGCCGGCCGCGGTGGTCGAAAAGTTCAAAAAAGATTTTGGCGCCCTGGGCAGCGTCACCGGCCCGACCCGTGATCTTGATGTGTATCTGCTGGAACAGGATACGTATCTCGCCCGGTTGCCGACCAATCTGCAGCCCGCTTTGCACGCTTTTTTCGAGGGTCTGGCTCCCCGCAGGCAGGCTGAGCAGAAAAAGATGGCGCGTGTGCTGCAATCAAAAAAATATCGTGCCATCCTCAATGGTTGGAAGCGCTACCTGGCCACCGAGGATCGGGAACCGGCTCCAGCTGCCGGGAGGGATATCGGCCACCTGGCCAGCCGGATTATTTTTCGCCGGTTCAAGCGGGTGCTGAAGGACGGCAAAACCCTGGATGCCGCCACCCCCGATCCTGAAGTGCACCGTTTACGAATCCAGTGTAAAAAGCTGCGATACACCATCGAATTTTTCAGCACGCTCTACCCGGCTGAGGATATGCAGACGGTGGTTCGTCAACTTAAAAAACTGCAGGATATTCTTGGCGAATTCAATGATCTCTCCGTACAGCAGCAGCTGCTGCGCCATTCCCTGGAGGGCTTGCGGCCCGGGTCAACCCGCAATCTCCAACTGGCGGCGGCACTCGGCGCTTTGATGCAGAGTCTTTTTCAACAGCAGCAGGAATTGCGCTCCCATTTCGCCGAGGCCTTTTCCCTGTTCGGCGATCCCGCGAACATCGCCTTGTTTAACGATCTTTTCCGAAACAGACAGGAATCCCCATGAGCATCATCGCCGTCTATAATATCAAGGGAGGCGTGGGCAAAACCGCCACCTCGGTCAACCTGGCCTATCTCTCTTCCCGGCACGGGTACAAGACCCTGCTCTGCGATATGGATCCGCAAGGGTCGGCCTCCTTCTACTTCCGCATCCGTGCGGCCAAGAAATTCAACAGCAAGAAACTGCTCAAGGGCGGCAAGCATATCGAGGAAAATATCAAAGGCACCGATTATCCGCATCTCGATATGCTGCCCGCCGATTTTTCCTATCGCAATATTGATATCGCCCTGGATGATTTCAAAAAATCCCATCAACGGCTGAGTAAGGTCCTGCAGCCGTTGCAAAGCGAGTATGACCAGATTTTCCTTGATTGCCCTCCGAACATCACCCTGCTGTCGGAAAATATTTTTTTTGCTGCCGATTATATCCTGGTGCCGGTGATTCCCACCACCTTGAGTTTATTGTCGCTCAAGCAATTGTTCGATTTTCTCGAGAAGATTGGCCATAGCCGCGACAAGGTGCTGATCTTTTTTTCCATGGCGGAAAAACGGAAAAAAATGCATATCGAAATGATGCAGGCCATGCAGAACAAAACCGGGGTGCTGCAGGCCATTATCCCTTATTCGGCGGATGTGGAACGGATGGGGGTGTACCGGCAACCGGTGAATGCCGCCATGTCCGGATCGGTCGCCGCCACTGCCTACGAGAACCTGTGGAATGAAATCAGCGCCTACCTCGCCTCCTGAAAAAAAACTGCTGCTGCTGTGCCGTCATGCCAAATCAAGCTGGGAAGACGGTGTGCTCCGCGATGTTGATCGGCCTTTGAATAAACGCGGCCAGCGGGATGCCCCGGAAATGGGGAAACGGCTGAAACAGCGGGGGATCCATCCCGATTTGATCATGACCAGCGCTGCGGTTCGGGCCCGGGCCACTGCCGAAATTATTGCCGACCGCCTGGGATACCCGCTCGCGAATGTGCGGGTCAATCCCACTCAGTATGCGGCCTCCGTGCCGGTCTTGCTTGCTTTACTGCAAGCGATCGAACCGCAGTTTGCCACGGTTATGATCGTCGGCCATAATCCGGAATTCACCGATCTGGCCAATCTGCTGGGCGGACTTGGCCTTGCGAACCTGCCGACCTGCGGTATTGTAGCGCTCGAGTTTCCTGTCGCCTCCTGGGGTCGGCTCGCAGCGGGCGGCGGTACCCTGGTGTTTTTCGATTTCCCCAAGAATACCGGGGGGACGTCCAATGCGCCCTGAGGCTCCGGGCAGATTGATTGTGCCGCATCGTCGCATCGGACGGGACTCGGATGGTTTGTCGTTCTTGTGACCACGGGGAGCCAGGGGCGGGGACCGAACTGCCTCCAATGCAAACATTATTATATTACCCACGATCCCCGGCTGCCAAGGGGATGCCGGGCGTACAGCTTTAAGAGTCAGATGTTGCCCTCCCGGGTGGTGCTGTCGACCTCCGGCCTGCCCTGTCAATTGTTCACATTGCGTCCTGCTCCATGAGCCGACGTGCGCCTTTTTTGCGCCCAGCCTCTGTACATCCGGCTGGATTTTTCTTTTGAAACTGGTAAAATATTGCTTTTCTCATCCCGGCTTCGTCGGCCTTTACGGATCATCCGCATTGGTCTCGATTTCCCGATCTCCGGTATGTCCATGACTGCCGATGCGGCCACTGGAGTTGCAACAGTATGAAACTTTCAGCATTTGGTGAACGACTCTCGGCGGGTGCGGGGATTTTGTCACTCATGGACGATCTCGGCCAGGCGCTTGCCGACGGCGATAAGATCATGATGGGGGGCGGCAACCCCGGCCATATCCCTGAAATCCAGGAAGCGATGCGTGCGCGCCTGCAGGACTTGATTGACGATGAACAATCGCTGCGCAAGCTGATAGGTGTCTATGATCCTCCCCGGGGGGAAAAGGATTTCCTCCAGGCCCTGGCGTCGCTGCTCAGGCGAGAATACGGATGGGACCTCACCGAGGAAAATCTTTGCCTGACCAACGGCAGCCAGCCGGCGTTTTTTCTGCTGTTCAATATTCTGGCCGGGGCCATGCCCGGTGGGGGGATGAAAAAGATCCTGCTGCCCATGGCGCCGGAATATATCGGGTATGCCGACCTCGGGTTGACCGATGATTTTTTTGTTTCGGTGCAGCCGAAAATCGAGCCCATCGGCGCGACTTTTTTTAAATACCGTGTCGATTTTGACCGGATAGCCATTACCGATGAAATCGGCGCCATCTGTGTGTCCCGGCCGACCAATCCGACCGGCAATGTGCTGACCGACGAAGAAATCGCCGGCTTGGAACGCTTGGCCGCCGCGCATGCCATCCCCTTGATCATCGACAACGCCTATGGCGTGCCCTTTCCGGGGATGATTTACACCCGGGCCACCCCGGTTTGGAATGAAAACCTCATTCTCTGCATGTCGCTGTCCAAATTTGGTCTGCCGGCGGTTCGCACCGGTATTGTTGTGGCCAACCGGGAACTGATTCGTGTCCTTTCCGGGGCCAATGCGGTGGTCAATCTGGCTCCCGGCAGCTTTGGGGCCATGCTGACCACCGAGCTGATCCGGTCCGGCGAGATCATTCGTTTGAGCCGCGAAGTGATCCAGCCTTTTTACCGGCAGAAGATGGAACGGGCCCTGGCCGCCATCGAGGAACAATGCACCGGTTTACCGTACAAGGTGCATGTTCCTGAAGGCGCCATGTTTCTCTGGCTTTGGTTTCCGGGGTTGCCGGTTTCGAGCCGCCAGGTATACGAACGTTTGAAAGCCAGAGGCGTGGTCGTGGTCTCCGGCGATCATTTTTTTCCGGGCATAGCCCCGGGCTGGCGGCATGTCGACGAGTGCCTCCGGGTGACCTACTCACAGAACGAGGAGGATGTCCGGCGGGGCATCGGCATCATAGCGGAAGAGATTCGGGCGGTATTCAATGCCAGTCGGGCGTAAGGGGATCAAGATGTATCGTTTCATAGGGGTATTGCTGGGTTTACTGCTGCTGCAGATGACCGCATACGCTGATTGCCAGCAGGGAGATTGTCAAAACGGAACCGGAAAATCGATTGATAAAGATGGCCGGGTCTATGAAGGCACCTTCAAAAACGGTTTTCCCTGGGGCGAGGGAACCCTGCGTCACCCGGATGGTTCGGCCTATCAGGGGCAGTTGGTGAAAGGCCGTTACCATGGCCGGGGCACCCTGGTGAGCAAGGATGGCCGGAAATATACCGGAACCTTTCAGAACGGGGTAATCCATGGCCGGGGCACCATGACGTTTGCCGACGGCATGGAGTACACCGGGGAATTTGATCTGGGCCGGTACAACGGTCAGGGGAATTTATTCTATCCCGATGGCCGTGAATATTTCGGGGATTTTCGTAGTGGTGTGCTCCATGGAAAAGGAAAAATGCTCTATGCCGACGGGTCGTCCTTTGAAGGGGTTTTTGTCGACGGGAAACCGGCCGGCCAAGGGATTCGACGCTACCTTGACGGTTCCCGGTATACCGGAACCTTTATCGATAACCGGCGTGAGGGGCAGGGGGTGCTGGAATTGTCGGATAATTCCCGTTACGAAGGGGGGTTTTACCAGAATCTTTATGACGGCAAAGGTGTCTTGACCAGTGCCGATGGGACCATCCAGAGCGGGATTTTCAAGCTGGGTTTCCTGGTTGAAGGGGCTGCGACCCGGAATAAGCCGCAGAACCAGCAAACTGAAAATTTGGAAGCATCGGGACCAAGCCCGGAGTGATCCGCCGGAAACAGCACGGTCGGCCCTGTTGTTTTCTTGAAAAGAATTTGGGTTCGCTCAGCGAGCCGTCTGCAATCGCGGGGTGTCCCGGTCTGAAAACCGGGGATGTCCGCATCCGTCAAATCAAGCCAGGGAGCACAAACAATGTTGTGGCAATACCGGACCATGCTTTTTGAATTCACCAAAGATGGCCTGTTAGGCGATAAATATGTCGATGATGAGGAGATGGAAAAATCCCTCAACGAAATGGGCGCGCAGGAGTGGGAGCTGGTGAGCGTATCCCTGCTGCAGGATGGATTGCTGGCCTTTCTCAAACGGCCCGCGCAGGATGAAGAGGAGATCGACGCGCCATTCCGAGCCGCCGAGCCGGTGGAGCCGCCTGTGTCCCAGCCGCGTCCCGAGGTGTATGCTCGGAATGCTGCTGTTGCCGCACCGATTGAAGAGGAAGCCTATGAACCTCCACCTTTCCGCGGTCTTGATCGCCAACGCCACAGTGCCCTGCAGGGGGAGGATAGTGATTTTGTCGGCGATATCAAAATTTCCTGAGCCGCTGTGGCGCCGGGATACGTCTTGGCCGATAGCCGGCAGAGATGGCGGCAGCTCCGATAATCGAGTGACCCGGGGGCAGGATGTGCTGACCTCCGCCTCTGGCTGCTCCGTGCTGCATGCCAGCTCTGCGAGTGTCTAGTCCATGGGATGGTATATTCTTAAACGATTGCTGCTGATGATTCCGACGCTGTTCGGGGTCATGCTCATCACCTTTGTCATCACCCAGTTTGTCCCCGGTGGTCCGGTGGAGCGGATGATGGCGCAGCTGAGCGGCTACGGCGCCGGGGGCGAATCCGGGGGCGGCGGGTTGTACCAGGGCAACAAAGGGCTGGATCAGGAGCGGGTCGAACAGCTGAAAATACTCTATGGCTTTGATCAACCGCCGGTGACCCGGTTCCTCAACATGATGCGCCACTATCTGGTGTTCGATTTCGGCAACTCCTACTACCACCACATGAGTGTGTCCCAGCTGGTGGTCTCTAAATTGCCGGTTTCCATGTCGCTTGGCCTGTGGAGTTTTCTCATTGTCTATTCAGTCTGCATTCCCCTGGGCATCGCCAAAGCGGTTCGCGACGGCACCACCTTTGACATCCTGACCAGCGGGGCCATTCTCGTCGGTTATGCCATCCCCGGTTTCGTTCTGGGCATTGTGCTGATTGTCCTTTTCGGCGGCGGCAGCTTTTGGGCTCTTTTTCCACTGCGCGGGCTGGTGTCGGACAACTGGCACGAGTTGGACGCGGTCGGGAAAATCCTGGATTACCTCTGGCACATGGTGCTGCCGGTTACCGCCTCGACCGTCGGCAGCCTGGCCGTGATGACGCTCCTGACCAAGAATTCGTTTCTGGAGGAAATCCGCAAGCAGTATGTGGTGACCGCTCGGGCCAAAGGGCTGGAGGAAGGGCAGGTGCTCTACAAACATGTGTTCCGCAATGCTATTATCCCGATCATCACCGGGTTCCCCGGCAGTTTCATCACCGCCTTTTTCACCGGCAGCCTGCTGATCGAGACGATCTTTTCCCTCGACGGCATGGGACTCCTGGCCTACGAGTCGGTGATGAACCGTGATTATCCGGTGGTCTTGGGAACCCTGTATTTTTTCACCATCATCGGTCTGGTGTCCAGGCTGCTCTCCGATCTCTCGTATGTGATGGTCGATCCCCGGATCAGTTTTGAAGGCAGGTCGTAACATGTTCAACAGGAAGAACCGTCAGAACAGCCTGGGCCGCAAGCGTTGGGCCAGATTTCGCCACAATCGCCGCGGCTATTATTCGCTGGTTGTATTTGTGCTGCTTTTCGGGCTGAGTTTGTTTGCCGAGGTTCTCAGCAACGACAAACCCTTGCTGATTCGGTACGAGGGGCACTATTACCTCCCCTTGTTGCAGGGGTATCCGGAAACGGTTTTTGGTGGTGATTTCGATACCGAAACCGATTACCGGGATGCCTATATGCTCGATAAATTGACTACCAACGGCAACTGGGTCATCTTCCCGCCCAACCCGCATAGTTTCAACACCATCAACCTGGAACTGGATCGCCCGGTGCCCTCGCCGCCGACCCGCGATAATTATCTGGGCACCGATGACCGCGGCCGCGATGTCCTGGCCCGGTTACTGTATGGTTTCCGGCTCAGTATTCTTTTCGGGTTGGCGTTGACCGTAATCGGTTCCCTGCTGGGGATCGTCGCCGGGGCGCTGCAGGGGTTTTTTGTGGGTCGTTTTGACCTTATTTTTCAGCGATTCATTGAGCTGTGGGGGTCCATGCCCGAATTGTATCTGCTGATTATCTTTGCCTCCATCTTCAAACCGAGTGCGCTGTTGTTGCTTATTCTGCTCTCTCTGTTCGGTTGGATGGGGCTGTCGGATTATGTCCGGGCGGAGTTTCTCAAAGGAAGAAACCTGGAGTATGTCAAGGCGGCCAAGGCGCTGGGGGTTACTAACGTCACCATCATGTACCGTCATCTGTTGCCCAATAGTATGACCCCGGTGATCACCTTCCTGCCGTTTCGG
>CAIMMA010000805.1 GCA_903842475.1 uncultured bacterium | reverse complement strand
GGCCATGGTGATCACCACCAGCCCGGAATTGGCGGCCCGGGTGGCCGTCGAGCTGGAACGGCAGCTGCCGCTGTTGCCGCGGGCCGATATCGCCCGCACCGCCCTGGCGGATCGGGGCTTGATCCTGCTGGTCGACAGCCTGGAAGAGGCCATCGGCCTGGCCAACGAGATCGCCATCGAACACCTCGAATTGCAGATCAAGGAACCCTGGCAATGGCTGCCCCGCATCCGCCATGCCGGCGCCATTTTCCTTGGTTCCTGGACCCCGGAGGCAGCCGGCGATTATGTCGCCGGTCCCAACCATGTCCTGCCGACCATGGGCACGGCCCGGATCTCCTCGGCCCTGGGGGTGGAGACCTTCTTGAAAAAGAGCTCGATCATCTCCTATAGCCGCCAGGCCCTGGAGGCTGACAGTGTCCATATCCGGCGGCTGGCCGCGCTCGAGGGGCTGACCGCCCACGGTAATTCGGTGGCGGTGCGGGTCGGTGAGCGATAAGCGCACAATGCTCCAGGATGGGGCCGGGGAACTGGGCATCGTCCTGGGCGGGGAGGCGTGCGAGCGGCTGCTGGTCTACTTTGCCGAGCTCACTAAATGGAGCCAGCGGATCAACCTGATCGCCCGCGACACTCCGGAAATCCAAGTCCTGGCCAACCATTTCCTTGATTCGCTCACTCTGCTGCCGCTGCTGCAGGGGCAGCGCGGTCCAGTCCATCTGCTCGATATCGGCACCGGCGCCGGCTTTCCCGGGCTGGTGCTGGCCTGCGTCCTGTCCGAGGCGCGCTTTACCCTGGTGGAGCCTCGCCAGAAACGGGTTTCCTTTCTCCGTCACCTCATCCGCACCTTGGACCTGCGCAATGTCGAGGTGCAGGCCGATCGGATCGAGCCCCACGCAAGTGGTTGGCAGGGACGGTTTTCCCACGTCACCAGCCGGGCGGTGGCTGAGCCGAGTCTTTTTCTGCCCCTGGTGCGGCCGCTGGTCGCCCCCGAAACCAAGGTGATCCTCATGCTGGCTCGTGAGGAAGCCCTGGCCGGAATCGGAGAGATGGCTGGTGGTCCCTGGCAGATCCTCGACACCCGGCCTTTGATCCTGCCGTTCACCAAGGTCCCCCGGCTGCTGGTAACGGTGGCGATTCGCTGATACTTCTTGCTGGAATAAATGGTTTTGATCTGGTAGTACTTAATTCTTTTCCACTCTAATAACCACGGAGCACTCCGTCTCGATACGAGGAATACTATGGCACATAAGATTGCGGTTTTGGCTGGTGACGGCATTGGCCCGGAAGTGATGGCCGAGGCCATCAAGGTGCTGGATGCGGTCCAGCAGCAATTCGGTTTTTCCCTGGTCTACACCGCCGCCGATGTCGGCGGCATTGCCATCGACAACCACGGCGAGGCGCTGCCCGCGTCGACCCTGCAGGTCTGCGAACAGAGCGAGGCCATCCTGTTTGGTTCGGTGGGCGGACCCAAGTGGGAAAACCTGCCCCCGGTCGAGCAGCCGGAACGGGCGGCGCTACTACCCCTGCGCAAACATTTCGATCTTTTCTGCAACCTGCGCCCGGCCAAGGTGTTCAAATCGCTGGCTACAGCCTGTCCGCTGCGGGCCGACATTGTCGGCGACGGCTTTGATGTCCTGGTGGTGCGCGAGCTGACCTCGGGCATCTATTTCGGCCAACCCAAGGGCCGCGAGGGCAGCGGCCCGGACGAGCGCGCTTGGGACACCAAAATCTACAAGCGTTCCGAGATCGAACGCATCGCCCGCATGGCCTTTGAGGCTGCCCGTCTGCGCAGCCGCAAGGTGACCTCGGTGGACAAGGCCAATGTCCTGACCTGCATGGTCTTCTGGCGCGAGGTGGTCAGTGAGGTCGCCAAGGACTACCCCGATGTCGAGCTCAATCATATCTACATCGACAACGCCACCATGCAGCTGGTCCGCGACCCGCATCAGTTCGACGTCATGCTCTGCGGCAACATGTTTGGCGATATCATTTCCGATGAGGCGGCCATGCTCACCGGTTCCATGGGCATGCTGGCTTCGGCCAGCCTCAACAGTTCGAAGTTCGGCATGTTCGAGCCGGCCGGCGGCTCCGCCCCGGATATCGCAGGCCAGGGTATCGCCAACCCGATTGCCCAGATTTTATCGGCGGCGATGATGCTTAAATACAGTTTGGGGCTGGACGCGCCCGCGGCCGCCATCGAGGCAGCGGTGGCCGCGATTCTGGATAAAAAAATCATGACCCGGGATGTCGCCACCGCCGGCGTCAGCCCGGTCTCCACCGCCGCCATGGGCGATGCCGTGGTCCGGGAGCTTTTGGCGGCCAAGTAAACCCAGGAAGGAAGAGCTATGCCCAGACGGAAAAATCTGATTCTCATCAGCAACCGCAGCGCCGCCCGCATGGCCGCCGCCGTTGGCCGGGAGCTCGATGTTCCGGTGACCGAGATGATCACCCGGACCTTTGCCGACGGCGAGCTTTTCCATGCCTTTCCCCGGGACATCGCCGGCCATGACCTGGTGATCATCGCCAATACGCCGGATGACACCGCCCACCAGGAACTGATCGATCTGATCGCCGGCGCCCGCTACTGGAACGCCCTGTCGGTCAACGTGGTCATCCCCTATCTGGGATATTCCACCATGGAGCGGGCCAAGCCGGAGTCGGGCGAGATTCCCAAGGGCATCACCCGTACCCGGCAGATTTTCCGGGCTCGGCCCGATTATGTCGCTTTTCTCGACCTGCACTCGGAATCGGTGATGCACGCCCATACCGGCGAGGTCCGTACCCGTCACCTCTGGACCGAACGGGTGGCCGCCGAGAAAATCCGGCAGCTGCGACTGGATAATATTGTCCTGGTGTCGCCGGATTACGGCTTCAGCAAGCGGGTGGCGCGGCTGGCCGGGCTGCTCGACTGCCCCCACACCGCTGCCAACAAGGACCGCTACGACGTTGACCAGACCATTGTCGGCCAGTTGTCCGGCGCGGTCCGGGGCCGGACCGCGATCATCTGCGACGACATGATCCGCACCGGCGGCTCCATGCTCCAGACCGTGGACCGCTGCTACCAGGCCGGGGCCGTCGGGGTGATGGTCATGGCCACCCATCTGGTCCTGGCC
>CAIMMA010000804.1 GCA_903842475.1 uncultured bacterium | reverse complement strand
ATGGCCGCCAGATCCAACACAAAATCGGTGACAGCAAATCGATCAGTTTCGATAAGGCCAAAAACGCTGCACAAATAATCCGTTCCAGGGTAGCCTTGGGAGAAGACCCTGCAGCCGAGAAACGAACCAAGCGTTTGGTGCCGACCCTGGCCGCTTTTATCGAGGAGCGTTACTTGCCATATGCAAAAGCAGAAAAGAGATCCTGGTTGACCGATGTCAGTTATCTAAAATGCCACATACTGCTTAGGTTCGGTGCCTGCCATCTCGATAAAATAACCCAGCAGGAGGTGATCGAATTCCACCATGGTATGAAAGCCAACGGATTCGCTATGGCCACCGCAAACAAGGCGTTGGTATTGTTAAAATACATCCTGAATTTGGCATTGCGTTGGGGCATTCCTGGCTTTAAATCAAACCCGGCTATTGGTGTTAAGCTCTATGAGGCAAATAACGCGAGGGAAAAATTTCTCACTCCTGAAGAAACCCAACGATTGCATGCCGAGTTACAAAAATCCGTCAACACCCAGTTGAGGCACATTGTGGTACTTCTTCTGCTCCAAGGTTGCCGGAAGAGGGAACTGCTCGATAGCCGTTGGGTAGACTTCGACCTTGACCACCGAACCTGGCGAATCCCCCTAGTGTCATGTCAACTTTCTAATGTCGGATACAGGCGTGACAATTTTATCCGCGCATCCTTTGTTGTGAATTGCCAGTTTACTTTGGCCTGTCGATTGTTTCGGTGTTTTTGCCAAGCATTCACCTCTTTTCTGGCAACTTCGATATCGTCAATTCGTCGATTCAGACATTGGCCAGTGAGAACGTTCAGCTCAATCTCGGCCATGTTCAGCCAACTTCCATGCTTTGGGGTGTAAACAAATTCGAATCGATCCCATAACGCCTTGGCCTTTTCCGGCGGAAACGCTTCATAAAGCGCACCGGGTTCATGCGTGTTCAGATTATCCATCACCAGTGTTATCTTGTCGGCGTTGCAATAATGGCCGGCAATCAGTTCCAGAAAAACGGCCCAGTCTCGTTTGGTTTTTCGCTCGGTGATTGTCACCAGTCGCTTGCCAGCCAACGGTTCACAAGCAAGAAAAATATTGCATACTCCCACGCGGCGATACTCGTAGTCCTGTTTGGCCGGTTGCCCTGGTGAGGCCGGAACCGGCGGTCGCACCTCGCCGATCAATTGCTTGGGCGACTCGTCCATGCAGACAACAGGGTGCAAAGGATCAAACGGACGCTTGTAGACATCCAGCACTCTTTCCATGTTGGCCACAAAGCTGCCATTGTGTTCCGGTGGGATCACCCATCCTTTGTGTTGCCAAGGTTTAAGTTCGTTTTTTTTAGAACGCGACGAACCGCTTCATGGGAAATACTGTCGATATAGTTCAACTCAACCATCTTGTCTGCCAATAGCCTCAGTGACCACCGGGCAAAACCTTCAGGCGGATCACTGCAACTCAAGGCGATTAAATGCGCCTCGAACTCCCCGTCCGCCTTCTTTTCATAGACACGCTCAGTTTTTCTCTTGTCGAGAGCTGCGTCAAATCCTTCTTCGACAAAGCGCTTTTTCACCCGATCAATCTTCCGCATACTGATATTGAGGACGCGGGCAATTTCCTCGTTCGTTGACCGATTCATCTGATAATCCCCAGTGTCGCAATCAAGCAAAATCAGTGCGTTCAATATCTTTTGCGATTGATGCTTCCCCTTTGAAACCAAACTGCCAAGTACTTCTCGTTCTTCCTTGGTGAGCGTCACGATGTATTTCTTCATAGTCAAACCTCCTGGAATGATAATGAAGAAATCTTACCATACTTTTACGACATTTCAAGGTTGACATGACACTAGTTGGAAAAAATCAACTTTCCATCTAGCTCTCATCGATTACCTGTCTAAGTAGTGTTGCTATTACATTCTTAGTTAATGGTTTCATCGAGAATCCCTTGATTCCAACAGCTTTTGCTTGTTCTTCATTTACAAGTGAGCTGTGGCCAATATGTCCCTGGTTTGGTTGGCGTCCTGTTCCCCGGAATTAAATCTGGTGAAACAAATCTGGAATATCTTGCATTAGGAGTCTGTCGGAGTATTGAGACGTCTAAAACGCAAAGAATTGATTTGAAACGATTAATCATTTTTCAAGGCGGCATCTGTAACAATTCAAAAATACCATATATTAACAAGGTATAAATTGCTGCGCGACATACTACGACAGGCACCTAGAACTAAGTTGCCAACCAGGTTTTCGACCCGCTCGATGCCGATATTGCCAAAGCAGGCTAGGCTTGGCAGGACCAGTTGCAAATAATAGCACGTCTGTAATTTAATCAATCGGCCTT
>CAIMMA010000803.1 GCA_903842475.1 uncultured bacterium | reverse complement strand
TCGCCACCTGCTCGGCCACGGTACGATCGAGGATATATTCCTGCTCGTCGTCAAGCCAGCCGTGCTTAGGCTGCCAGACAGCCTTCCAACCTTCGGTGATATTGTCCATGGAGTCGAACACCAAATCAACGCCATGATGCGCCACCACCTTGAAGGCCCGGATCTCCAGTTCCCGGTCAACGACCAAGCGCACTGCAGGGGACTGGACGCGGCCGGCTGAAAGTTTTGTTCTGCCAATCCGATCCATGAGCGCCGGCGAGACCATGTAGCCGACGAGACGGTCCAGAACGCGACGGGTTTCCTGTGCGAAAACGAGCGGCATGTTAATTTGACGAGGTGCGGACAGGGCTGATTTAACAGCCTTCTCGGTGATCTCCGTATAGGTCACTCGCAAGGCATTCTTGAGATGGAGGGCGTCTTGCAGGTGCCAGGCGATGGACTCCCCCTCCCGGTCCGGATCGGTCGCCAGGTAGACCGCCGAAGCGTTCTTGACCGCAGCAGCCAACTTGGCCAGCACTTCTTTGCCTCGGTCCGAATGAACGTACTTCGGTTCGAATTCCGGCGGTTCGACGCCCATTGCATTGCGAGGCAAATCACGGACGTGGCCAACGCTGGCCATTACTTTGAATTCCGAGCCCAAAAATCCTTGTATCTTCTTGACTTTGCCAGGGGACTCAACGATGAGAATTTTCATTTTTGCTCCTATTTTCGCGAGGACCGATTAACGAAGCAATCGACCACCGCATTAAAATTTCGCTCTAATTCGTTTTTGGTGGCTTCGATGCCGCGCAAGGTGGCCCGCAATTCATCCGAGCGCCCCTTGCCTTCGGAAAGGGCCATTTTGAACAGCCCGCCCAAGCGGCCCATATCCGCGTTCGTCTTTGCCAGGACAAGCACCGCCTCGTGATCCACGATGCTGCGCGTCTCCTGAGCCAGGCACACCCGTCTGATGAACTTGGAGACAGAGAGGCCTGCTTTTCGTGCCGAGGCAACGATTTGCCGGTACTCATCCGGGGTCACATAGGATTCAATCCGTCTGCGTTTCACGTTCTTTTGATCCGCTGGAAAAATCCGGACCCGGATTGCGATACCGCCAGAGTGCTTTTCCGGTCATTAAATCGCTGAACGAATATGGCTTCCGCAGGCTGTTGCCGATCAACCAGAGTCTGGCCACGCCGCTCGACAACTAGCGCTGCAACTGCCTCGGTTTGTTCAATCCGCAAAGGGGCTACGGTGATCGATGGTCCCAGCGCTGCCTTGACTTTTGCGATATAATTTTGTTGACGGGCTTTGTTTTGGGAGTGGTAAGCGCCAATGGCATTCCAGGTCAGACCGTACCGGTCGATCTCCTGCTTCAGGATACGTGATCCCAGCTGGATATTGGTCGCAGGGTCGAATGCCTCTTCGAGAGGGATGCGCCATTTCGAAAGCCATCTATTGTTGACCTGCATCACCCCGGAATCGAAAGATTGGCCGGCGGCCTGCGCGACCTTGGCCTTCTCGATCACCTGTTCTTTGTTGAAGAACACAAAGCTTTTACCTTCGATGTTGAGTGCCCATGGATTGAGCCCGCTCTCCACTTTGGCTATGGCGCGGGTCAGTGTCGCGGGAACATCGGCAACCTGCGCGGCCTCCCGGAACATGGGATCCAGGGAAAGGTGCGCATGACTTGTGGACACGAGAATGAGAAGGGGAGCAATGACAGCACCTGATTTTACAAGTGCAAAACGCATTACTCCTTGTATTATGGTGGGAACCATAGTGGAGACCTCCGTTTTTGCTTGGCCAGGCCGGGATGGTGGTTGCGACACCTGTCCCGGCCGTTTCGTGGTTATCGTTCGATATCGGCTTTAGGTGTGTTCTCCCTGAAATGGTCATTGACCGCCTGGAGCCCGCGAGACCGATGGATGTCGTTGAAGTCCGTCATGCCTTGTTCTTTCTCCTTCTCGGTCAGCGATGGAATCATCACCTTGCCGTTAACAGCCTGTGCGGCGGCCCGCGCCTTTTCTACCCCGACGTTTTTGTTCACCTTGTGGTCGTTGTCCGCGCAGATGGTAATCGTGGCGTCCGGATACTTCTCGCGGAGCGCGGTCGCAACGGACAGCACGTTGTCCGCGTCAAACGCCACCGCCACCGGCTTACCTGTTGCCATGTGCAGACTCGCACCAGTGGCGTATCCTTCGGCCAGTAATATTTCGCCCGCATCCGACTTCACATCAGAGGCAATTACGTAACAAGCGCCTTTTTTGGGACAGTCTTTCTCGAACAGTTTGGAGCCGTCCGCGCCGATCCGTTGGAGCGTCTGCAAACGGCCTGTCTGGAGATCATAGCCGGGAACCAGCAGGTGGCCGTTCTGGTCCTGCTTCAACCCGAAATTTTCCACTCCCTTGGCAGCAAGATAGCCATGTTCTTTTCCCTCTGCGGCGTTCATCCAGACCGCGTAAGACCGTTTTTTGGCTTTGGACTGGCGTGCCTCCAGCTCACGGTTGCGGTCTTCGATGCGCTCAGTACGGTCTGCTTCAAGTTTTGCTTTCTCCGGTCCAGACAGCACTTGGCCGGTCGCAAGCCATTTTTCATGGGTGCCGGCTTTGAAATTCCTGACCCAGCCGTTGGGATGACCGTCCGCATGACCGCAATACGAGCCGTCTTTTGCCCCGGGCTTGCCATCGACCACCGGCACCCGTTGTATACGTCCGTCCATGATTGGCGATCCCTCCAGAATCAGGCCGGCGTTCCGGATTGCCTGGCCAAACTCCTCTTCCAGCGACAGTACGGGAGAAGCGGTTTTCTCAGGTGCAGGCAGCCAGGCTGACACTTTTTCAACCGGGGTACCTTCAGGTGCATACCACTGCTTGGCGTCACGGTCCCATTTCGCGCCGGCGGCCT
>CAIMMA010000802.1 GCA_903842475.1 uncultured bacterium | reverse complement strand
CTCCCGGCCGGTGATTCCGCTCGGCCGCGATATCGGTTATCTGCCCGGCACCAAGGATGAAAAAATGAAGCTGTGGATGCAGCCGATCTTCGACAACCTCAGCTACCTGATGGGGCTGACCAACGGCGGCAAGCAGAACGAGGCCACCGAACAGGGCATCACCCGCCTGCTCCACGACGGCCAGATCGAGCTCGAGGCGCTCACCTACATCCGGGGCCGGTCGATCTCGCGCCAGTACGTGATCATCGACGAGGCCCAGAACCTGACCCCGCACGAGGTCAAGACCATCATCAGCCGGGCCGGCGAGGGCACCAAAATGGTCCTCACCGGCGACCCGGAACAGATCGACAACCCCTACCTCGATGCCAGCAGCAACGGCCTCACCTACACGGTCGAACGGCTCAAGGGCCAGGCATCCTGCGGCCACATCACCCTCACCCGATCCGAACGCAGCCACCTGGCCTCGCTGGCGGCGGAATATTTATAATACCCAACTCTTGCAAGCTAAGGACACGGCCCCATGCGACAGTACATGATCGACGAAATTTCCTTTCTGGAACACGACAACCTCGACAGCTACCTCAAACGAACCCTTAAACCCGGGGCGATTGCGGGCGTCTTTTTTCTCAGCGTGCCCCCGGACCTCCTCGGACCCGAGCAGCAGGGACACGAAGCCTGCGGCCCCTTCTACTTCACCGTGGTGCTGGAAAAAAATTCCCTCCGCTTCGAGCTCCTGGTGCGCAGCGCCGCCAACATGCACTGCACCTGCATCGCCCGGGCCACCCCGGTCCAACGGCAGTTCGTGCTCGATTTTGCCGACCGGATGCTCACCGAGGAGATGATCCGGGCATGAAGCGCACATCGATTCCCCTGGAAGAACGCATTATTTTTGCCCTGGATGTGGCCGATCCCCGCGAAGCCATGGCCCTGGTCGACCGGCTGGCGGGCCGGATCCGATTCTTCAAGGTCGGCCTGCAGCTGTTTTTCGCCGGCGGCTGGCCGGTGGTGGAGTATATCATCGCCAAGGGCTGCAAGGTGATGCTTGACCTTAAGCTCTACGATATCCCGGCCACGGTGCGCCTGGCGGTGCGGCAGTTCGCCGACCGCGGTATCACCTTTACCACGGTCCACGGCTATGGGCCGGTGGTGGCAGCCGCCCTGGAGGCCGACACCTCCATCCAAATCCTGGCGGTGACCGTACTCACCAGTTTCGGGCCTGAGCAGGTGGCCGAGCTGCAATATCAAGGCACCGTCGACGACCTGGTGCTGCAGCGGGCCGAAACCGTGCTGCGCCTCGGCTGCCACGGGGTGGTCTGCTCCGCCCGGGAGGCCGGCCTCCTGCGCCAGCGGCTGGGCAGCGACTTCACCATGGTCACCCCCGGCATTCGGCCGACCGGCGCCAGCCAGGACGACCAGCAACGGGTGGCCACCCCGGGACGGGCCATTGCCGACGGCGCCGATTACCTGGTGATCGGCCGCCCCATCCGTGACGCCGTGGACAGTGAGGGCTGCATTGCTGCCATCCAACGGGAAATCGCCGCAGCCCTGGCGTAATCAACCTTTTTACAAGTGAGGCATCCGATGTTGATCGATCTCTTACGCACCCGCCGTAGCATCCGCCGGTTCACCGCCCAGCCGGTGGAACAGGAAAAACTCGATTTGCTGCTGGAGGCGGCGCTGCGCTCGCCGTCTTCCAAGGACAATACCCCCTGGGAGTTCATCGTCGTCACCGATCGGGAGCGGCTGGAAAAACTTTCCGTGGCCAAGGCCCACGGCGCCGGCCTGCTGGCCGGGGCCTCCCTGGCGATTGCGGTCTGCGCCGATCCGGCCAAGAGCGATGTCTGGGTCGAGGATGCCGCCATTGCCGCCACCCTCATCCATCTCGAGGCCACCGATCTCGGCCTGGGCAGCTGCTGGGTCCAGATCCGGCTGCGCCAGCGCCAGGACCAGAGCAGCTCGCAGGCCTATCTCGCCGACCTCCTCGGCCTCCCGGCCGGCCTGATGGTTCTGGCGATCATCGGCATCGGCTACCCGGTGGATCCCAAGAGCGGCCATCCCCACAGCTCACTCTGTTTCGACCAGGTCAGCTACGAGCAGTTCGGCCAGCGGCGTTAATCGCGGCAGGCAGGGCAGCGCCTTCCCGGCTTGGCACGGTCCTTACTAATCGCCGGCGATCTCCGGGCGGCCGGGACGGGAGATCAACCGGCTTCATGAAGGCTCATGGTGAAATGATGACCAAAAACATCTTGCTCATTCTCGGTCACCCGGACTCAGAAAGTTTCTGCGGTTCTTTGGCCAAGGCCTATGTTGAGGGGGCAAGAGAGGCCGGGGTTGAGGTCCGGACACTGCTCCTCGGCGACCTCCGGTTCGATCCCATCCTTTGGCAAGGATATAACAAGATCCAGGCACTTGAGCCCGATCTGCTCCAGGCCCAACAACTGATCACCTGGTCCCAGCATCTTGTCTTGGTCTACCCTACCTGGTGGGGGGCCATGCCGGCCTTGATGAAAGGTTTCTTTGACCGTGTTTTTCTGCCAGGGTTTGCCTTTCGTTATCGCGACAACTCAGCCCTTTGGGACAAGCTGCTCTCCGGACGCACGGCCCAGTTGCTGGTGACCATGGATACGCCATCCTGG
>CAIMMA010000801.1 GCA_903842475.1 uncultured bacterium | reverse complement strand
TGACCTCCCATTACATCCCCTATTAGAACTATAACAATCGTACGATTGCATCATCGAGATGATTTGATACTACATTAACAATTCCTTCGATTCGTATTTCAAGGCCAGTTATCCCAAACGCAAAAAATGGAAACTATAGGTACACTAGCGGGCGGCATTGCCCGTGATTTCAACAAGGTCCTCGGAGCTATCATTGGATGTACAGACATCGCATGGAGTTGGCTTCGAAATCATCGGGCGCACCTTTCTCACAGACAGAAATGGATGAACCAAACCAGTGTCGATCAATACGTTGCGTTGCAGGGGGGAGAGAGAAGCCATTTGCCCTGTGGGACCCGTGTGAATAGTTTTGCGCGTGTTTTCGGTGGACATGGTGAAAGTGGTGGGATTGGCCAAACGGAGGGATGCCGACAAAAATGTCACGCCCTGTCCAGGGCAAGAGGCCTGCATTATGGCAACGGCAATGAACAGTTAATCCTTGAGATTCGTTGAAGGACTAGGTATAAATGGGGTTTTTGAATTTTCCCCCGAGCCGATACCGCCCCCGATGAAACCAATCAATACCGCCAACGAAAAACCCCTCTTTGAGTTGAAAGGCAGCGTATTAACCGTAATAGTGCTGCATATCAATGATACCGATGCTGACCGGTTCTACCCGCAACTGAAAAAGAAAATTGGTCAAGCACGATCCTTTTTCAATAACGCCCCTGTATTGATAGACCTAAGTGCGGTGGACGAGGAAGGGCAGGCGGCCCTGGACTACGAGTTTCTCGTTCAAACTTTACGTGGGCTGGGAGTGGTTCCAGTCGGTGTTCGCGGCGCCACAGCATGCCAGGCCGAAAGGGTACTTCAATCCGGCCTGGGTCTGCTGCCCGCCATCAAAACAGAGAAGCTGGTCGATGCTTTAGTCGACCAGCAATCTTCTGAACCCGAATCACTCAATGACAAAGAACAGCCTGAATCATCGGACAAGAGTCCAAGTCAAGCGCCAATCGTGGCCCCAACGAAGGTGATCACCCTTCCTGTTCGCTCTGGGCAGCAAGTGTTTGCCCCTCAAGGGGATCTGGTTATCCTCTCTTCGGTAAATGCGGGGGCAGAGGTCCTGGCTGCAGGTAACATCCATGTCTACGGTGCCCTGCGCGGTCGGGCCTTGGCTGGTATTAATGGTGACGCGACCGCCCGGATTTTCAGCTTGCAGTGCAACCCGGAACTAGTTGCGGTGGCAGGGGAATATTTGGTGAACGAATTGCTGGATGAGGCTCTTGTCAACCAGAGTGTCATGATCTCGCTTGGAGACGGTCGCTTGAAATTTGAGGTTATTGGCTCGTTCAATCCTTCGGCATGAACGAGATTTATTAATAGTTCAACCTGGTGTCATTTTTTAAAACATGATTGAAAACAGCGCTTCCCGAAAAGAAGAACAGAAATTGGCCAAAGTGGTAGTCGTTACGTCCGGTAAGGGTGGGGTAGGGAAAACTACGACCAGTGCCGCTTTTGCAGCGGGCCTGGCGGTACGAGGATATAAGACCGTTGTTATTGATTTCGATGTGGGCTTGCGCAACCTCGATCTCATTATGGGCTGCGAGCGAAGGGTCGTGTATGATCTGCTCAATGTCATTCACGGTGAAGGCTCCTTGAATCAGGCACTGATTAAGGACAAACGGGTGAGCAATCTCTTTATCCTGCCAGCTTCACAGACCCGAGACAAAGATGCTTTGTCAATGGAAGGCGTCGGTGAAGTTATCTCGACATTACAGGAGAGCTTTGATTACATTATCTGCGATTCTCCAGCGGGTATTGAAAAAGGGGCGATGACCGCTATGTATTATGCCGATGAGGCGCTGGTCGTCACCAACCCTGAAATATCCTCGGTGAGGGATTCGGATCGCATTATCGGCATGCTGGCGAGCAAGACCCTTCGAGCAGAGCAGGACCTGCCACCGGTAAAGGAGCACCTGGTGATTACTCGTTATGATCCTATTCGGGTCAATAAGGGGGACATGCTCAGCGCCGACGATGTTCAAGAAATTCTAGCCATTTCTTTTCTGGGCGTTGTGCCCGAGTCCAAGTCGGTACTTGCCGCATCCAACTCAGGGATACCGGTAACCTTGACCGATGATAGTGATGCAGGCGAGGCGTATTTCGATATGGTAGACCGGTTCCTTGGTCTGGATCGTCCTTTCCGCTTCATGGATGTTCCCAAAAGAAGTTTCCTTTCCCGCTTATTTAGAACTCAATAATATGAAATTTCTAGATTTTTTTCGATCTAAACGGCCAAGTTCTGCTTCAATAGCAAAAGAACGCCTCCAAATCATTGTGTCACATGAACGGCGGCGTCCGTCTACCCCTGACTTTCTTCCGAGTCTCCAGAAAGATATACTCGAGGTCGTAAGGAAATATATTCAGATTAACGAAAATCAGATCAAGTTATCGTTAGATCGGAATGGAGACTGCGAGGTGCTCGAGCTCAACATTTCATTGTCCGAACCCGGCAAAAAGTAGGCAGTATCCATAATCGTGCAGGCACTCCATGACGACAAACAAAATCTGATACTGGCGGAACAGCTGTACCCAGCCCAATGATGATCGGGGTTCTGTTCATCGTTGCCTCTTGTCCCCTTGCTACCTTAAAATAGAACATGGGTATCGAGGGGGCAAGATTGAACACCGTATTTTCAATATCAGGCAGGTAGGGTCTCCAGATAATCTTCGAACATTCTTTTAAAGGGCCTGATTTGTTACCGGCTGCGTGAAATTGTCATTTTTCGCCGTTTTGAAAATTCGGGCTTCTCTTCGTGTTTTTGTCCTGTCACCTCAGAAACGTATGGAACATCTGGCCCCACAAGTCCTGCAGAAACCAAGAAAACACAGACGAAGAGGAGATTGATTTTCAAATCGCCAGCGATCGTATCCCTGCCATAATGCCGGCACCATTGGGAAGCGAGATCGCCAATCGCTTTACATCCCGAAGCCCGGCTTGGGTCATCAGGTCGCACAGCTCCCCCTGGGCGTACGATTGGCCGGCCGGCGTGCCGATCAGCATGTTGAGCGAGAAAAGCGCCGGCTGAAGGGGGGCATCCCGACTGTCATCGAGGATAAATTCCTGAATCAAGAGGAGGCCGCCTTCATTGAGGGCGGCAGCGGCCTTGGCCAGAATAGCGGCGCAGGTTTCCGGGCCTTCGCTATGCAGCAGGTGGGAGATCCACACCACATCAAAACCGGTTCCGATCCGGTCGACGACGATGTCTCCGGCGACAAAGGCAATACGCTCGGTGAGGCCGAAATTTGCCACCGTCTGTTCAGCAAAAGGGCGGGTGGTGGGCAGATCATAGATCACTGCGGTCAACTCGGGATTCTGCTTGCAAAAATAAATGGCATAGGTGCCTGGCCCGCCAGCCAGATCAAGCAGCCGGCGCCGGCCCCCCAGGTCGATTTCCGCGGCCAGGCGAGGGGCGAGCATGGACGCCAGATTGAACATGCCCAGCAGAAAACTTTCCCGTTCCAGCCCATCGGCATCATGGGAGGAACGACGACGGACCGGGGTCCCGGTTTTGACCGCCTGGTCGAGTTTACTCCAGCCTTCCACCAAGAAGTGATGGTGCATGATAATATGGCCCATGTAGGCCGGAGATGCCTTGGAAAGGTACTCGGCGCTGACCCCGGTGGCTGCGAAACGATCCGCTGCTTTCTCCAGAAGTTCCATGGCGACCAGGGCGTGCAGGAGCATGGCCAACCCCCGTTCGTTGGCTTTGACGCTCCGAGCCAGCTCCGGCACGGTCATCGGCGCCTCGGCAAGCAAGGTGAACAGGTCCAGCTTGACACCGGCATGCAGGGTGCAAGTGCTCCAGTAACTGCTGGAAAGTTGTAAAAGTTCGGATAGAATCATTGGCCTCGTTCCTCTGATTTGCGGACAACGGACGGTAGACGATGGTGGTGCATCGAGCAAGCCGAAGCCCCTCCATCGCGCCTCAAGTAATTATTTCCCCTCCACCCCCATTGCATTGACGGCCAATGGCTTCAAGGCGGCTGCGATCCTTGCCGAGATCAGCTACCCGAGTCGCCAAGCGGAACGAACGCCGACGGGTCACGACAACCCCTTTTTGATCACGGTCATCTCGCATCGATCGCAGTCGAAACCTAATTGATACTGGCCGGTGTTGTCGGCAATGATCAAAGGTTCCGCAGGTGCGTCGCGTTTCATTTTCTTTTTTGGACATATCCCCAATTGCGCTTTGAGGCAATACTTGGTCGTCATCAACACGCCATCCGCTCCGGCCTCCCCCGGAAGGGTCAGGATATTTTCCGGGTCCACACCGTGACGGCGGTAAAAAGCGGCGGCTTTTTGATTGGTGCAGTGCATAACCCGGTCCACCGCAGTGGCGGGCCAGGGAAAGGTATTGGGGCTGCGCTGTTGGGCGGCAACCACACAGGATGTGCGCCGCAACTCCAGATGGCCGGCAAAAGCCTTTCGGCGAAGCTCATTGAAAAGAGCGGCGGGGAAAAAGAGCTCAGGGGAGATCTCGACCGCCACTGCACCCACCGCAAACACCGTACCGCCGCTTTTCTTGAGTTGTTTCAGCGCAATGGACGCAATGGCCCCGGCTTTTCCGGCTAGCTCTTTTGGGGCGATGACCGTGGTGGTGGAGGTAAGGCCATCTGCGTCGATCAGCTGCAGCTGCAACCCCTCGTCGATTTCGGTCAGCGTCATCTGGACAGCGATCGTTCGGCAGAGCTCGCTTTGCTCAAGGAGTTTATTGAAATGGGTGTCGGCATTGCGAAATATTTCCATCCCCACCGCCAACTGCAACGCTTCCGTGCCATCTTTCGGGTAGATCTTCCGGCCCTCGACCCGATTCACCCGCAGGCCCACCAGCGCCTGGTGCTGATTGAAAAAGCAGAGCCCATCGCCATTATGCACCGCTTCGTCCGCCGCCAGGGTAAACGAGCTAGCCTCGACGGCAACCACCCGACCAAGTTGTTTGCCAATGGATTTTGGACTGCGGAGCTCTCCCACCACATTTCTCGGTGTATTGAGAAAATAGTCGGTTTGCCCCCGACTAAAGGACCGCGAAGGGTCCGGGGTAAACCCGAATTGACAGCGCCCCGACGACGCCCGCACCAGCGCCTCGCCGGCATCGATAATCGCGTCCAGGGCCACCCGGTAGGCTGCCGTCACATTTTTCACATAGTTTATATCTTTCAGGCGGCCTTCGATTTTAAACGACCGGATGCCGGCATCGATAAGCGGTTGCAGATGGGCCGACAGATCCAAATCCTTGAGGCTCAGCAGAAAACGGTCTTTTTCCAGCACCCGCCCATGGTTGTCCAGCAGGTCGTACTGATGCCGGCAGTACTGGGCGCACTGGCCCCGGTTGGCGCTCCGACCCGCCATCACCGCACTGATGGAACACTGCCCGCTATAGGAAACGCAGAGCGCCCCATGGACAAAAAACTCCAGCACCACCGAGGGGGCCGCCGCCCGGATGGCATTGATCCCGGCCAGACTGAGTTCCCGGGCGAGCACCACCTGGGTGAACCCCACCTTTTCCAGAAACTGCACTTTCTCCGGCGTGCGGTTGTTCATCTGGGTCGAACCATGCAAGGTAATGGGGGGCAGGTCCGATTCCAGCAGACCGACATCCTGGATAATCAAGGCATCGACCCCGAGTCCGTACAATTGATGGCAGAGCGCCACCGCCTGGTCAAGTTCCTTGTCATCAAGCAGCGTATTGAGCGCGACATAGACCTTGGCCCGAAACTTATGGGCATAGGCCACCAATTGCTCGATATCGGCCAGACTGTTGGCCGCCGCGGCTCTGGCCCCGAAGAGAGGGCCGCCGATATAGACGGCATCGGCGCCATGGTTAAGGGCAGCCATGCCGCAGGAAAGATTTTTGGCGGGAGCCAGGAGCTCAATTTTTTGGGGAATCATTGCCTCTGCGATGGAAAAAAAGGATGGAAAAGAAGTCCTGAAATCATTTGCCAGGAGCCGCAGCGCCGACCGCGCGGTGCCGCGCCTGCTCCGCACCATGGTCACGTTTCGCGCAGGGAAAGGGCGATCCGCCTCCGCTTGGCATCCACTTCCAGCACGCGCACCTGCACTTGCTGCCGAACCTTGACCACATCCGCCGGGTCCTTGACATACCGGTCGGCCAGTTGACTGACATGAACCAGGCCATCCTGATGCACGCCGATATCCACAAAGGCCCCAAATTTGGTCACATTGGTGACAATGCCGGGAAGCCGCATGCCGACCTCCAGATCCTCCACCTTGTTCACCCCGGATGCAAAGGAAAAAGCTTCAAATGATAGCCTCGGATCGCGGCCCGGCTTGCCGAGTTCGACCATAATGTCCTCCAAGGTCGGCAGCCCGACCTCATCGTCGACATAGCGAAGGAGGTCGATCTGTTGGCGCTGTTGCTCGTTGCCCATCAGCTCCGCCACACTGCAGCCGCAGTCCCTGGCCATTTGCTCGACGATGCCGTAGCGCTCCGGGTGCACGCCCGACCCATCCAGGGGATTGGCCCCTTCACGGATACGTAAAAAACCGGCGCATTGCTCAAACGCCTTTTTCCCCAGCCGCGGCACCTTGAGCAATTGCCGCCTCTCGGCAAACGGACCCTGCGCATTGCGAAAGGCAAGGATGTTGGCGGCCAGGGTTTCGCCGAGTCCGGAGACCACGGTGAGAAGTTCCTTGCTGGCGCTGTTCACCTCGACCCCGACCTTGTTGACGCAGCTGACCACCACATCCTCCAGGCTTTGCTTGAGCGCTTTTTGATTGACGTCATGCTGATACTGACCGACGCCGATGGCCTTGGGGTCCAGCTTGACCAGTTCCGCCAAGGGGTCCTGCAATCTTCGCCCAATGGAAACCGCGCCCCGGACCGTGATATCGTGGTCGGGAAATTCAGTTCGGGCCACCTCCGAGGCGGAATAAATGGAGGCACCGCTTTCATCGACCATGGTGATGACCACGTCGGCCGGCAGGTCCAAGCCCCGCACAAAGGTTTCGGTCTCCCGGCTCGCGGTACCATTGCCGATGGCGATGGCCTCAATCTGGAAACGCGCGCACAACGCGGTCACCGTCTGCGCCGCCTCCTCCTGTTGCTTCGGGGAGAGCGCCGGATAAATGGTGCAGAAATGGAGCAGTTCGCCCTGGTTGCCCAGGCAAACCAATTTTGCCCCGGTCCGAAACCCCGGATCCAGGGCCAGGGTGCGTTTTTGCCCCAGGGGCGGGGCCAGCAGCAATTCGCGCATGTTTTCGGCAAAAACCGCGATGGCTTCCAAGTCGGCCTGTTTTTTCAACGTGTTCCGCAGCTCATTTTCCAGACTAGGCGCAAGCAGCCGCTTATAGCTTTCGTCAACGGCAAGAGCCACCTGCTGCCCGGAAAATCCCTGGGAACGAACAACCTGACGATGGAGGAGCACCAACGATTCCGCCTCGGGAGGCCGGAAGGCCAGGCTCAGCACTTTTTCATTTTCGCCGCGGAGCATGGCCAGCAAGCGATGGCCGGCCACCTTGCCGACCGGCTCCTGCCAGTCAAAGTAATCCCTGAATTTACTGCCGCTCTCCTCCTGGTTTTTCACCACCGTGGAGGTGACCATTGCCTTTCGTTGAAAAAC
>CAIMMA010000800.1 GCA_903842475.1 uncultured bacterium | reverse complement strand
GATTACCCTCGTCAACGGTCCGGACAGCATCAAAAGTGAGAACGGCCGCCGGACCGCCTGGGTCTACGTCGACATCAAGGGCATTGACATCGGCACCTATGTGGCCAATGCCAGGAAAGCAGTGGCGGCGCATATTCAACTGCCGCCCGGCTACAATATCGTTTGGAGCGGGCAGTTCGAGTACATGGAAAAGGCGAGGGCGCGGCTCCTGGTGATCATTCCCCTGACCGTGCTGATCATTTTTGTGATCATTTATCTGAGCACCAAAAGCCTGGTTAAGACCGGGATCGTTTTTCTCGCCGTGCCGTTTTCCCTGGTGGGCGCCTTCTGGCTGCTTTACCTGCTTGGCTACAACACCTCGATCGCGGTCTGGGTGGGGATCATCGCCCTGGCCGGGTTGGACGCGGAAACCGGGGTGGTGATGCTGCTCTACCTCGATCTGGCCCACAAGCTCTGGGGCGATCAGGGGCGGATGCGGACCCGCGGCGACCTGGTCCAGGCGATCCATCATGGCGCGGTCAAGCGTATCCGCCCGAAGATCATGACCATTGCGGTGATCATTGCCGGTCTCATTCCCATCCTCTGGAGCCACGGGGCTGGGGCCGACGTGATGAAGCGTATCGCCGCCCCGATGGTCGGCGGCGTGGTCACCTCCGGGCTGATGGAACTGCTGGTCTATCCGGTTCTATTTTATCTCTGGCGCGGCCGGCGGCTTGATCCCAGTCTGATCGCCAGTGCAGAGGAACCGTTGCAGGAACGCGATACGATTAACAACCCTCCTCATCTTGAGGAAATTCCAAAGGAGCAGACATTATGAAACATACATTTATTGTTTACGCCATCCTTGCCCTCTTGGCCCTGCCTGTGGTTGCCCCGGCCGAGACCCCCGGCAGCCATGGCGGTCAACACCTGATGGCGCAACCGGGCGCCGCGCCGATGATGCATGGCCAGGTCATTATGCTGGGCGAGCAGACGGTCGAGGGCGTCAAGGGCATGGCCCACATCAAGGATGTCGGCGCGATGATGGCCCAACTGGGCAAGAAAGAAAATTATCATTTCATGATGCTGTTCAGCGATGCCAAAACCGGCGCATCGATCGAGCATGGCACGGTGGCGGTGAAAATCACTACTCAGAAAACCGGCCAGGCCGGCGAGGCGATTCCGCTGATGGGGATGAGCGGCCATTTCGGGGCGGATATCGCCCTGCCGGACAAAGGCGAGTATAGCTTTCAGGTCGGCAGTAAACTGGCGGACGGGAGCAAGCGTCAGTTCACCTTTAAATATGTGGTCAAGTAACGTCGCTTAGGGGGACAGCCCGCGCCTTTTGTAACAGGCACGGGCTGTTGGTTCCCTTGGTTTGCCGGGCTGTTTTCGAGGGCGCCTCGCCAATGCTGCCGCCTAAGCGAGGTGTTTGCAGGCCGCCGCAAAATACTGCCTCGAACCCCCTTCGTATTGGTCTGGGTGTTGTCACCATTACGCTCCTGGCCCCGGATTTTGCGGGGCTGTCGAGGGGAGGCCGGGACAACGCTTGGTTCTTGTCGTACATTAGCAAATTTCAGTGCTCCCGCACAGACAGCTGAGGCCCCATCGTGCCTGAAGAAAGATTAGGAACTTTCGAATTTTTATCGCTTTGTTTCATTACCTTTGCAGCTGTCTGCAATGTTTCGGTATTTTTCAACTTCCACCTCTACCTCCAGGGCATCGGCCTTTCAGGGAAAGAGGCGGGGTTTATCATTGGACTCTATTCCCTTTCGGCAATGGCGCTGTATGTGACCGCAAGCCAGTGCATCAGTCTGCACAATGCCATCGACTGCATGACCGTTGGTATCCTACTGGTCGTCGGATGCGGGGTGAGCTATCTTTTTGCCGAGCATTTCTGGTCGCTGGTCGTGGTCCGGATCATCAACGGGATGGGGATGTTTCTGGTGATGGCCTCCTGCATGGTCATGCTGGTGGCGATTATTCCGCCGCGCAAATCCGGGTTGGCTTTCAGTCTCTACTCGGTGGCCTTGCTGTTGCCCTATTCGATTATGCCTGCGGTTGCCGAAGTGGTGATGCCGCTGATCGACTCGCCAACGACTATGTATATGCTGACGGCGTGTCTGCTGTTGCCCGCGATTTTTTTGGCGCTGCGGCTGCGCCTTCGGGTGCGGGATCGGTTGGTCGAACAGGGGGGGGGACGTTCGCCGAGGCCCGGCGGCAATGCGGGACGGGAAAATCTGCTCCGCCGGCCCGTGCTTGCCATCCTGCTGGTAAACGGCATCTATTTCATCATCTTCTCGTCACTTTTTTATCTTTTTGAAGGGTTCGCGCTGGCCAAGGGCATGAAGCATCCCGGCTTTTTTTTCACCACCCAGATGGGGGTCATGATCGTCATTCGTTTGCTTGGCGGTCGCATTTTCGATACCTTTTCCAAAGTGGCCTTGGTGTCCATCGCATTAGGGATAACCGGGGCTGGGTTTGTGCTGCTGCGGGTCATGCCCGATCAGACCTGGCTGTTGCCGATTGCGTGCCTGTTCGGGTTGGGGATGGGCTTGTGCGTGCCGCCGTTAAACGCGTTGATGTATCTCAACACCAGCCCACGGTATCGCGGGTATAACGCCAACATGATGATGCTGGTCCTCCATGTCGGTTCTTTTTTGGGCTCTTTTTTCGGGGCATGGATCATTGCGGTCGGCGGCTACGATCAATTTCTGATCCTGGCGGCGCTGCTGGCAGTGACTGCCGGCGGCTTTTTTTATGTCGTCAATCCCACCAATGCACTCTCCCTTGAGGTTGACCCTTAAACGGGAACCGGCAAACAGACCTCGGTGGTCTCGGGTCTAGAGAAAACCCAGGATACGTTTCCGGTATTTTTTTCGTCTGGTAACTTTTGCAGGAGAATACTAAAATATTCCATGACCATTGTTGTTGGGTTCCGACGCTACCGTGAGACCGCCATGAAGCCTGTTGTCCCGATCCTGTGCTGAAAGCTACGTCGAGTACATGAATACCAAGCGGCAAATGGTCGCGGCCATGTCCGCCCCTCTGGCAGGGCGCTACAGTCGGTTGTATCAAAACCTCAGATTCGACGTCACCGTTGCCTCGGACAACAACGCCCTGGATTTGAACGCACGCCTTGACAAGGAACAGCCAGTCTGATGCGCAATGACCAAGAGACGATCCTGAGAAAAGTTCGCGGCCGGTGGATAACGGCTGCCGCCGTCACCGTACTGATTGCTGGATGGTTCTTTTCCTGGAGGCTCGTGGAGCAGGTCGACCGCAATATGCGCATCGACCTGCTCCAGCAGGCACAATTAATCGGCCAGACCCTCAACGTGGAGCGTATTCAGGCGCTTTCGGGGACGGAGGCGGATCGTCACAGCCCCGATTTCCAGCGACTCAGGGAGCAGCTGCTCACCCTTCGTTCGGCCAACCCGCAATGTCGTGGCCTCTATCTTTTGGGTCGCAGAGCCGACGGTACCATCTTTTTCCTGGTGCATGGCGAACCGGACCAAGGCAAGGATGCTTCGCCGCCCGGCCCGCTCCCCGCGGAAGCAGCGGAGGTCTATGGCAACGTCTTTGCCCGCCAAACCCCGATGGTCGCAGGGCCGAACACCGACCGACGGGGTCCATGGGTCTCGGGACTGGTTCCTATCCATGATCCGCAGGCGGCGCTGTTCGGTCTGGCCACCCCGGCCGATGCTCGGGCGATGGTGCAGAAGGCCGCGACCTACTATCGAAGCAATGGCCGGGAGAGTCTCCTCAGGGAAATCAACAACCCGCAAGGTGCCTTTGTCCAAAAGGAGCTCTACGTCTTTGCCTACGACTCGGGCATGACCATGCAGGCCCATCCGGTGAAACCCGAGCTGGTCGGCAAGAACCAGCTCGGCATCAAGGATTGGCCGGGAGGTAAATATTTCCGTCAGGAGATCCAGGATATCGCTTTGGCCAAAGGCAGCGGCTGGGTGGATTACGAATACGAAAACCCGGCCAATAAACAGCGGGATCCCAAGACGACCTATATCGAACGGCTGGATGATCTGATCCTCTGTGCCGGGGCTTATAAGGGCACCGGCGCCACGCTTGCCGTGCTGGGGATGGACATCGACGCCCGCGACTGGAACCGGGCCTTGATCCGGACCGTGCTGCCTTCAGGGCTGGGCACCCTGGCTTTGGCGGCGATCCTGTTGGCGGGCGGGGCGCTGTCGGCCCGTCGGTCCCGTTTTGAACTGATGCCGCCGCCCTGGATGCAGCCTCTTGAAACCGTGTTGGTGGTCGCGGTGGGCGCCATCCTGAGCGTGCTGATGGCCTGGGAGATCCACCAGCAAGAACTTCGTAGCCGCGGTCAGGTTTTTGCCCAACAGATGAACAGCCAGACACAATTGATTGTGACAACGCTGCATACGCTCCGTGACAATGAATTGGAAGGGTTGGCGCATTTTTACGAGGGCAGCGAGGACGTCACTGCCGATGAATTCCGACAGTTTTCGACGTATCTGACCAAGAACCCGGCGACCTCCGTCTGGCAATGGATTTCGGCCGTCCCCGCCGGGGAACGGTCCCGCTTCGAAGCCTCAGCCCGCGCCGCCGGCCTGACGGGTTTTGCAATCTGGCAGAAAGACGGGCAGGGGCAGCGAATCCCGGCGGCAGAGCGGGAGGTCTATTATCCTGTTTTGCGCATAGCGCCGATGGCGGGCAATGAATCGTTACTGGGGTATGATATCGGCTCGGAGCCGCAGCCGCTGGCAGCGATGGAAGCAGCGGTTCGCAGTGGGCTGCCCGGGGCCACTGTCTCGCTTCGCCTGGGCCGGGAAGCGGATGAGCAAAAGGGGCTGCGGATCTTCCGGCCGGTGTTCGGGGGCCTCGAGGCGAAGCAGCTGCGCGGCTTCGTTCAGCCGGTACTGCGCTTGGAAACCTTGCTGAGAGGTGGGGGCGCCGACAGTCTCGCGAACCTGGAACTCTCGCTCCTGCATCGGGATGCCTCGCCTGAAACCCTGGCCACGACCTGGGATGCCGACAGTCCCCCCGTCGCCGGGCTTGTCTGGAAACGGCCTATTTTTGCATTTGGTCAGGTTTTTGGCATCACGGCATATGCAAGACCGGAATTCTGGCAAACGCATCCGCTGCGCGCCGGCTGGCTCACCCTCCTGGTCGGGTTTACCCTGACCGCCGCCCTGGCCCTGGTCGTCCGGGCGACCGGCCATCGGCGCGAGGAACTGGAGCGTCTGGTCACCGAGCGAACCCTGGCGCTGCAGGAGAGCGAGCAATCCTACCGCAATCAATTCGCCAACAATGCCGGGATGATGCTGCTGATCGATCCGGGTGATGGCGCGATCATTGATGCCAATGGGGCTGCGGCCGCATTCTACGGTTTTTCAAGAGAACAATTGCTGGCCATGCAAATGGCCGATATCGATATCCTGTCGCCGGCTGAAGTGCAGCAGGCCCTGGCCTCGGTCCCCCAGGGGCTGGGGGAAACGGTTCGAATGCCGGCATCGCCTGGCCGATGGCACGCTCCGCGAGGTGGAAGTGCTGGCCAGCAGCATCCAGTTTGCAGGCGGCACGGTGCTCAACGCCATTATCCATGATATCACCGAACGGAAGTCGGC
Source organism: uncultured bacterium (assembly GCA_903842475.1). Lineage (GTDB taxonomy): Bacteria > Desulfobacterota > Desulfobulbia > Desulfobulbales > Desulfobulbaceae > Desulfobulbus. The sequence goes on along the minus strand of CAIMMA010000800.1, from coordinate 3,829 downwards.
GGAGGAAAAACTGAGGGAGACCGTGGCCTGGTTCAAAGCGCTTTTTAACGCCACCTCGGATTCGGTATTGTTAATCGACCACCAGTGCACCATCCTCGACCTCAATGAAAAAGCGGCGCGGCGGCGTCAGGTCGAGCGAACCGCCATGCTCGGGCGCAATCTCCTGGAGTTCCTGCCCGCGGAGGCGGCGGCTCGACGTCGGGCTGCTGTGGCGCAGATTATCGACCAGGGGCAACTGATCCAGTACGAAGAGACCCGCGGCGAGCAGCACTACAGTATCCGCCTGTTTCCTATCAGGGATGAACTGGGCCAGGTGCTCCATGTGGCCAGTTTTTCAAGGGATATCAGCGAACGAAAACAGGCTGAAGCGGAGAAGGCTAAGCTTGAAGCGCAACTCAGACAGTCGCAGAAAATGGAAGCGGTTGGCCAGCTTGCCGGCGGGGTGGCGCATGATTTTAACAACATGCTCGGGGTGATTCTGGGCTACACCGAACTGCTTATGGAGGAGATCGGCCCGGAAAAACGGTTCCAGCGGCAGTTGCATGAAATTTATACCGCCGCGGAGCGCTCCGCCAATCTGACCCGCCAGTTGCTGACCTTTGCCCGCAAGCAAACGGTCGCGCCCAAGGTGCTGGATCTCAACCAGACCGTGGAAGGGATGCTGAACATGCTGCGGCGACTGATCGGCGAGGACATCAATCTCGTTTGGCGGCCGGGGGCCGGACTCTGGTCCATTAAGATGGATCCCTCGCAGATCGACCAGATGCTGGCCAATCTCTGTGTCAATGCCCGCGACGCCATTGCAGGCGTCGGCACCCTGACGGTTGCGACGGAAAACAGTTCCCTGGACGCGCAAGACTGTGCCGGCCAAGCGGGTTTCATGCCCGGCGAGTATGTGCGGCTTACCGTCAGTGATACCGGTTGCGGCATGGATCAAGAAATCCTGGCGCGCATCTTTGAGCCGTTTTTCACCACCAAGGACGTGGGGGCAGGAACCGGCCTCGGCCTGGCCACCGTGTACGGGGCCGTCAAACAGAATGACGGATTTGTCTATGCCAGCAGCGAGGCAGGTCAGGGGGCGACCTTCACCATCTACCTGCCCCGTCATGTCGGCCAGATGGTGTCTTCCGGCCCGGGCGATGCGGAACAGCCAGCCCTGCGGGGCAGCGAGACCGTCCTGCTGGTGGAGGACGAGTCCGTGATTCTGGAGATGGTCAAGGTCATGCTCGAAAGTCTTGGCTACACCGTGCTGGCGGCCAACACGCCCGGTGCAGCGCTTCGCCTGGCCCAGGAATATTCGGGTCCGATCGATCTGCTCATGACCGACGTGATCATGCCTGAGCTGAACGGCCGCGACCTGGCCGAAAACCTCTTGTCCCTCCGCCCCCATCTCAGATGCCTGTTCATGTCGGGCTACACGGCCGACGTCATCGCCCATCACGGCGTGCTCGACGAGGGGGTGCAGTTCATTCAGAAGCCCTTTTTAAAGAAAGAGCTGAGCGCCAAGGTGCGGGACGTGCTGACCAGGGCGGACGCGGCCAAGAAAGGGTAAGCCCGGGGTCGGTTCCGGGCAGGTACGCGGTCAAGGATGCTGACCGCCCGAGGCGATCGAACCCGCAGTCCATGCTGTCGGTGCGGAGCGGGTGATTTTAGGGATCGTTGCAGCGCTGTTTCCGGAATAATCCCGGGCAGGGTTGGTGGTGTTTCAGCTTGGCGTTACGACAGGGGAGAGAGGCCCATGACGACAGTTTTCCGGATTTTGCATGCCTGCTTGTACACTTGGTGGCATGGGCGGGCCCGCCAATCGCCGCGCAAGCGGCCCCTGGTGCTGGCAATGCTGCTCTGGGCGGTTCTCTGCAGCCTCCCCGCCGGTGTAACGGCCAATGGCGGGCCCAAGGTGCTGGTGCTCCATTCCTACCACCAGGGGTATCTCTGGACGGATATGATCCAGGAAGGTTTTTCCAGCGCTTTGTTGGCGCAGTTTCCCAAGGTGGAAATTTTTGTCGAGTACATGAATACCAAGCGGCAAACAGCCGCGACCATGGCCCCGCACCTGGTGGACATGTACCAACACCTGTATCAAAACGTCAAGTTCGATGCCATCGTTGCCTCGGACAACAATGCCCTGGACTTTTTACTCCGGCATCGCGACCGTCTCTTCCCCGGCGTACCCGTGGTTTTCTGCGGGATAAACGATTTTTTCAAGTACCATCTTCATCCCGAAGACGGCTACACCGGGGTTCGCGAAGATCTTGATATTGTCTCGACCATCAAGATTGCCCTGCAGCTGCATCCGGAAACCAAGAAGGTCGCACTGATAACCGACGCGACCGAAACCGGATTGATCAACCTCGGTTTGGCCAGAAAGGTGGCCGACCAGTTTCCCCGCATCACCTTCGTTGAATTGCACGAACTGACCGCTTCCCAGTTACGCACCAGCCTGAAACAACTGGAAGGCGATACCATCGTGCTTGCGCTCGCGTTCTTCCGTGATCCGGAAGGGAGAAGCTTTTCGGCGCGGGAAAGCATGGAATTCATCCTGGCGGCTTCACCCCGACCGGTCTACACGGTGTGGGATTTTTATATGGCCCCCGGTGCCCTCGGCGGCAAGCTGCTCAGCGGACGTCTGCAGGGAGAGAATGCCGCCGCTCTTGTCAGCAAAATCTTGCAGGGGGAAAAGGCGGGCTTGCTCCCCGTCATCGAAAGCCCCACCGTCTACATGTTCGACTATGCAGGACTCCGTCGATGCAACATCAACCAAACGCAGCTTCCCGAAGGTGCGCTGGTGACCGGACGACCGGATACGTTCTACTCGCGCTACAGGCACTATCTCTGGTTTGGCACTGTTCTTTTCACCGTGCAGATGCTGATCATCGGTCTGCTGTCATGGAACATTACCCGTCGTCGGCGCGAAGCAAGCGCCCGGGAGAGGGCGGAAGGTACCTTGCGTGAAACCAATGAGTTGTTCTCCCTGTTCATGCGTCACTCGCCGGTGTATGTCTATATCAAGGAGGTGACCCCCACCGAAAGTCGCGTGCTGCAGGCCAGTGAAAATTTCCAGGAGATGGTCGGGATTCCCGGGTCTGACATGATCGGCAAGACCATGGCCGAACTGTTCCCGGAAGCCTTCGCGGCGAAAATCTTTGCTGACGATCGAGCCGTTATCGCCCAGGGGGAAGTGCTCAAACTTGATGAAGAATTTAACGGGCGGAGCTACACCACCCTCAAGTTTCCGATCGTCCAGGGAGGCAAAACCCTGCTGGCCGGCTTCACCCTCGATATCACTGACCGGAAGCGCGCCGAGGAACAAATTTTATACTCCGTCTCCTTGACCAATGCGGCCCTGGAATCCACGGCCGACGGGATATTGCTTGTGGACCGGAACGGAAATATTACCCGCTGGAACCAGAAATTCGTCGACCTTTGGCACGTCCCTGAACGGCTCCTCCAGGCACCTTTTACCGACGCCCCGCTTTTGAAGCATGTAACCGACCAGATGGCGGATCCAGAGGCCTTTCTTGCCAAAGTCAAACATCTGTATGAACATCCGGAGGAGACGAGTTTCGACCTGCTCACTCTTACCGATGGACGTATTTTCGAACGTTTCTCCCAACCCCAAAGAGTTGGCGACGAGATCGTGGGGCGTTTCTGGTCCTTCCGCGACATCACCGAACGTATCCGTGCCGAAGCTGCCCGCCAGGACACGGAAAAGCAACTGCTGCACACCCAGAAACTGGAGAGCCTCGGGGTGCTGGCGGGCGGCATTGCCCACGATTTCAATAACATTTTGACGGTCATCATCGGCAACGCCGAACTGGCACTGATGCGG
>CAIMMA010000799.1 GCA_903842475.1 uncultured bacterium | reverse complement strand
GTTGATTTTGTTGGCCACCCGCTGGTGGATACGGTCAAGCCCCGGATGGAACGGACGGAATTTATGGAGGCGCACCGGATTGATCCTGCCAGGAAACTGATCGGCATCCTGCCCGGCAGCAGAAAAAAAGAAATCGCCGCGCTGCTCCCCGATTTTCTGGCCGCCGCCGAACTCCTGGCCGGCGACCGTCCCGAGACCTACACGTTTCTCATTCCCCTGGCATCGACCGTCACGCGGACGATGCTAGATCAAAATGGCCTGGAGGGCTGGCGCGACCGGATGGATTTCCGGGTCATCAGCGACGACCGCTACACCATGATGGCGGCCTGCGACGCTGCGATGGCCGCCTCGGGCACCGTACTCCTTGAGCTGGCAATCCTCGGTATCCCCATGGTCGCTACCTATCGAACCTCACCCTGCACCTACTTTCTGGGCAAACTGATCGTCCGACACCTCGAATATTTCTCTCTGGTCAACCTTATCGGCGGCCGTGGGATCATCCCTGAGCTTCTCCAGGATGCAGTCACCCCGGAACGGATAACCCAAGAATTGAAAGTACTGCTTGAAGATGACCAGGTGCGGGCCACCCTCCAGGCCGGACTCCAGGAGGTGCGGCAAAAGCTTGGCGGCCCGGGGGCCTCGGAACGGGCAGCGGCGATCGCCCTGCAGATTCTGGGAAAAAAACAACGGGACTGAGCATGGATGCCCCGGAAGATCCCATCGAAATGCCCATTGACGGCACCCTTGATCTCCACACCTTCAAGCCGACGGAGATCAAGACGTTAATCCCGGAGTATCTCGAAGAGTGCCGCAAGCTGGGAATTTTCCAGGTCCGGATTATCCATGGCAAAGGCACCGGTACCCTGCGCCGGACCGTTCACGCCCTGCTTGAACGGCTCGACACCGTCGCCTCGTTCCGCCTGGCCGACGAGGCGAGCGGATCCTGGGGCGCTACGCTGGTGTGTCTTCGGAAGGAGCAACGGCCGATATCGACTCAATGAGCCCATATGCCGATGCCAATTGACGCACCTGCAGCATAAAGGTGGAAGGCAAGGGCAGTGCCCTGTCCTCCTGGAGAAGGCCCAGCGCCTTGGCCATCAGCAGACTGGGAATGGAATGAATGCCATCCTGGTTGTCGCAGATGGTTTTCATGCGCAGGGCATCGGTGAGCACGGGCATCAGCTGGGGACATCGGGTAGCGAGCTCGCGAAGTTCCCGCTCAACCAATTCTCGGTTGCTGGAGGCAAATCCGGCGACGGCTTCGTCCATCGGCTGCGTGCCGAACAGGTTGTTGATCACCGCTCCGGCCAGATAGGTGTGATACGGTTCCACCTGATCAACGTACCGGTCATGTACCGTCTCCCGCAAGGCTTTGAACAGGATCATCTGCACGGTGACCACCGCTTCCCGCATCACCGGGATTAATTTATTGTCCACGAACTGTTGTTCCTGCCCTGTTTTCAGATTGCTCATAACACCATCCGTATTGCCGGGTGCCCGGCCAAAAGCTGATAAATACACAGCCGTTGGGCGTCGGTATTGACGGTGACCTCCAGACTGAGACTGATATAACGCCCGCCGGAACTGACATTGGCATCTTTAATGGCGCAGGCCGCTGCCGCCACGCCAGCGGTGATGGCCTGGATCATCGCATCCCGGTCCTCGCCGATAATCCGGTACTGCCATAGGCAGGGATAGGTAATTTCGGGCTTGCACCCTTGCTGGTTTTCCATTCACTCCGTCTCCTTGTGCGGCCTTATACCTTAGCCTGGCGCTGCTTGACAACTGAAATTCAACTCTTCTTTTCCAAGATCCAATGGTATGATTGTACTAGTAACAAGCCCAAAGGAGTGAATCCATGAGCAACCAGGTCTTAATTGTCAACGACAGCCTGAATATCGCCGCCCTGCCCCGTGATGCTGCGGAGGGCCTGCAATGCATCACGACCACCACCGGCGTCGACGGCCTGGCAACGCTGAGCAAGTCCTCCGGATGGTGCGTCGTGCTGGCGGCCTCGCAATTGCCGGACATGAGCGGCATCGCCTTTCTGCAGCAAGCTGCAGCTATCTCCGCAGCCATTCCTGTGCTGCTCACCCCTGATGAGCACTTGGTTGCCACACTCCAACAAGCCAATCGCTCGTCCTTTTTTCGGGTCGTTCCGGAATGCACCCCCAAGGACGCCATGGCCGTCGTCATCCTTGACGCCGCCCGGCAATTCAGGCTTGTCCAGCAGGAACGGCAACTGCGGGAACAGCTCGAGCAGGCACGCACCATGGACTCGCTCACCGGTTGTGCCAGTCGAGGTCACCTCCAGGAGCAACTGCGCAAAGAATTGACCAGATCCATCCGCTACTCGCACGCGCTCTCGATTATCGTCTGCGATATCGACGCGTTGAAAAATATCAACCAGGCGTACGGCCAGGATGCCGGCGACCAGATGCTCATTGGTTTCGCCCGGATTGCCATGCGATCCATCCGTCGGGATATTGACCTGATCGCCCGCTGGGGGGAAGACGAATTTTTGCTGATTCTCCCCGAAACCCCGATCCGGGGCGCTGGCCGGGTCGCCATGCGGCTCAGAGAACAATTCGCCGAGTGTACCTGGACGGTGAATGGGCACCTGGCCACCGCCACCGCCAGCTTCGGCGTGGCCGGCTTTGCCCCGGAAACACCGGCCCGCAACACCGGCCTCGACGATTTAATCCTCATAGCGGATCGTTGTCTGCATCAAGCCAAAGCGGCGGGCGGCAATCAAGTGCTCTGCTGCCCCTGATGCAGTCCTTCTTATCCATTCGAACGCGCGCCACCGCCTCCACAGCCGCTGCAATGACCAAGCCATGATCATTCTTTCGCCTTCCAAAGGGCAGGACTTTTCCCCGATGGACCGAACCCTGCCCTGGACCCTGCCTGAGTTTTCAACCCAGGCGCAGCAATTGATCGACACCCTCAACCAGCAGGACCACGAATCGCTTGCCGACCTGCTGGAAACCAGCCCGGCGCTGACCAGGCGCAGCGGCGAACTGATTCGGGCGTTCACCACCCCCCATACGCCTGGAAATGCCAAACAGGCGCTCCTGGCGTTTTCGGGAGAGGTCTATCGCAGCATGGCCGCCGTCACCTTTACGACAGAAGCATTGCAATATGCCCAAAGCCAGGTACGAATTCTTTCCGGCCTGTACGGCTGCCTCAGACCGTTTGACCTTATCCAGCCGCATCGCCTGGAAATGGGCAGCAAACTGCTGCCGCCCCACGGGAAAAACCTGTCGGTTTTTTGGCGCGACCTGGTCACCGCAAGCCTTAACCGGGCAATCAGAGAAGAGGCGCAACCGCTGCTTATCAATCTTGCCTCCAGCGAATACTCCAGGACCATTCACCGGGAACAGTTGCAGGCCCCCTGGCTTGACATCCAGTTCAAGGAACAAAAAGACGGGAAATTGCGCACAGTGGCTCTTTTCGCCAAACGGGCACGGGGATTGATGGCTGATTTCCTGCTCCGCAATCGCGTCCAGGATCCTGCGGTGATGCAACGGTTCACCGGCGGCGGCTATCAATTCCGTCGGCAGGAATCAAGTGCCACTTGCTGGGTCTTCATTCGCCCTATGGTCTGATCGGCCTCAGACTATCCGAAAAGAGGGGGCGGTGCCGGCGGCGCCGTTAATCAGGGTAACCTGGTCGTTAAGGGTCCACATGTCGTAGATGTAGCCCAGACCGCAGAGGCCGAAGGTCAGCAGGTAAAGGATTCCGGTCCAGATCTTGCCCATATAGAGTCTATGCACCCCGAAAAATCCGAGGAACACCAGCAGCACCCACGCCAGGTTGTAATCGATAGGCCCGGGAAGAAAACGGATGTCCGCCTCCCGCTCCATGCCGGGGATTAGAAAAAGATCGACAATCCAGCCGATGAAGAAGATGCCCAGGGTAAAAAAATACACCGTGCCGGAGACCGGCTTGCCGTAATAAAACCGATGGGCGCCGATAAACCCGAACAGCCAGACGAGATAACCGATCACTAAACTGTGGGTGGGCCGATGTGCTTCCATGATTGCTTTCCTGTTATTTTTTCTTTTAAAAGGGCGATGCGTGCCAACGAGTTGCGTATATGGTCTTCATCGATCCGCCCCTTGTCAAGCAACTCGGCGATAGCCCGAATACCGGCCTGGAGCAGATCGGTTTGCGGATCAAGATTGTTGCCGACCACCAGCACATCCACCCCGGCCAACACGGCACGCTGCACTGCGTCCGTATAGCTCCACCCTCTACTGATCGCCCGCATCTGCAGATCGTCACTGAACACCACCCCGGTGAATCCGAGTTGCTGCCGCAGCATGCCGCTGACAACTGCGGGAGACAGGGTTGCCGGCACGCCCGAGGAATCAAGCCCGCGATGGACCAGGTGGGCTGTCATAATTCCGTCACGGTAGCCGGAGTCAATCAATTGGCGATACGGCTCCAGTTCCATCTGTAGCCAACAATCTGTAATATCGACAAAACCCAGATGAGAATCGCTGCCGGCGCTCCCATGGCCGGGGAAATGCTTGAGGCAGCAACCAATGTCATGGCGGTGGTGGGCTTCGATCACGGCCAAGGCATGGGCGGTCACCACCGCGGGTGCGGCACTGAAGCTGCGCTGGTAACGACCGATGATCGGGTTATCCGGATTGAGGTCAAGATCGACCACCGGGGCAAAATTCAGATTGATGCCGTGGTCTTTGAGCATTGCAGCCAGACCATCAAACTGCCTGCGGGTGGCCGGCACCCCTTCTCCGGCCAAAACAGCCGCACTCTTTGAGGCCAAGAACCCGTCACGCTCCTTAAGCCGACAGACCATCCCCCCTTCCTGGTCCACCGCAATCAATAATGGATAAACGGCATGCTGCTGCAAACGCTTTGTTAATTGCTTTAATTGTTGTGAAGATCGAATATTTTGCACGGAACGGTCGACATTACGATCAAACAATATCACCCCGCCTAACTTGTCCCGCGCAATCGCGGTCATTATCCAATGATCGGCAGCGAGCTCGCACCCCGAAAATCCGACAACAAACATTTGGCCGACATCCAGCGATTGCCCCATAACCATCCATTAACTCAAAAAAAGTATTGAAAAGGATCCAGCCCGAGGGCAACGGGCATCGACGGGACCCCAGAGTCCCCATCGCCCGGCACGACCTGCTTCCGAACCCTGTCGAATTTATGACTAAACGTCGCGAAGTACCCCTATTGCGACGAGACACCCCAGCTATCACGACTACAACATATTGTTTTTAATTAAAAATACAAAATTTTAAACTTTAGGCACAATTTTAGCAAAAGTAATGGCAAGCAATGGCTCATCGGCGTTTCCCCTGGTCCTCGTACCAGTTGCACGATACCTGGTTTCCCCAAACTGGCAACGCAACGGAAACCGCCACCGCCACCGCCGCCCTTTGCGAGCAAAGGGCATGGCAACACTTAATCACGCAACCGCCATCGACAGGCATCATGTGAACGCTATGAACATGCAAATTTTTAATGATCAGGTGAACGCGCCCATTGCCCCCAACATGGAAACCCTGCTGACGGAACTGCTCCATTACCGGCAGCAGTCGGAAAAGCTTAAAAAAATAAACACATTATACCAACGAATGGCCGGCATCCTCGACCTGCCTGCGATGATTGAAGCCTATTCGATCTGGCTGATGGAATTCATCGGTCATGAACTGGTCGGTTACAGCAACCCCTCCCGGCAGCGCATGCATATGTTCTGTTCCTACCACGGCCCCAAACGGCGGCAGGCCATCCAACTCGCTCAAGACAACCTGGAACAGGGCTTTGACCTGGAAACACGCCTGACCATGGCCGACGGGTTTCACATTCATAGATGGATATTCGAGTCAATGGATTGTCGTGGAGTACTGGTACTTTTACGCAAAGGAAATCCGCTTTCCGAAGACGAATTGCAATTCATCGACGAATCCCTGGTTATCCTGGCGGAACCATTGAAACGTGCCCTGGAATATGAAGAAATATTCGCCCAGGCGCGTAAAGACATCCTCACTGGTCTACCCAATCGTTTTGTTTTTGAAGAGCGAATCGGTTCCATGGTCGAGCAGGCTAACCGGCATGGTCACTCGTTGACGCTGGCCGCGCTCGATCTCGACCATTTCAAAGCGGTGAACGATTCCATGGGTCACCTGATGGGTGACAAGGTGTTGCAGCAGGTGGCCGAAGCGCTGAAACAACAAATTCGCCTCACCGACCTCCTGGTGCGCATGGGGGGGGACGAATTTCTTCTTGTCCTGCCCGATACCAACATGCAGGACGCCCGGCATCTGGCCGAGCGGCTCTGCCAGGCTATTGCGCAACTCAACGTGGTCACCGATGTCGGCAAGTTGGCAGTCAGCATCGGCCTTTCCGAGTGGAAAGCCGGGATGCAGCTTGACGCCTGGCTGGAAAGAGCCGATGATATCCTCTATCAGGCGAAGGCCAACGGCAGAGCCCAGGTGGCCATCAACTGAGCGGATCGCCCTTGATGGCGCAATACGGATCCGCTCCCGAACCACCGTGTCGAGACAAACTATTGGGGGCGAACCTCGACATGCAGGGGAATACAGTGTAACGACCGCCCCTTTTGGATGGTCCGGCCAATACGCCAACTCTCACACACCATGGTATTCCCCAGCAGCGCTTCGATCTCCCGCACCAATCCCTTAATGTTGATCACCGGATGCCGGGAAAAAACTTCCGGCAGACCGGAGGTCAGGTTACAGGCCAGACAACGACCGGGACGCTCATGCAGGTTAAGCAGGAACGTCAGAGTTTGCTTGCCGGCATCATAGCCGTCAAAGGACAACGTTATATCATACGCTCCTTCGCTGGCATCGCCGAACAGGGCATCAAAAAAATCATGGGTGCGTTCCGGCGGAAACAAAGCCTGTAAGGCGGCGGCGGTAAACAACTGGTCCGGTCGTATCATAGTTCCCCTGCAGATATGTCAATAAATTGTCTTTCGCTCCGGCAAGTCAGCCGCAATCCACCCGCGCCCGCCTCTACCAGGAGGAATTCCATTCAGTAATTCCCACATGTTATACAGTTCACCTTGACGGCGAGCTGTTCGCCGGGACTTTACCCAGACTTGCCTATGAATGTCAACAGCCATTGCACCGCACCCGCCTCTGTGGTAGAAGACCGGGTATGCAAACGCGACTTTTTTCCGACTCCCAACAGCAGCAATCCGCCGTCCCCGCAGCCGCCATCACCACCGAAGTCCTGAATCCCGCTCAGTATGCCGCCGTCACCCACGGCGACGGACCACTTTTGGTGATCGCCGGGGCCGGCAGCGGCAAAACCCGGACCTTGGTCTACCGGATGGCCTATCTTATCGGCCAAGGCGTCCAGCCTGAATCCATCCTTCTGCTCACCTTTACCCGCAGGTCAGCCCAAGAGATGCTCCATCGCGCCGGCCAACTTACCGATCAGTCCAGTCGGCGGGTGATGGGCGGCACCTTCCATGCCACCGCCAACATCCTGCTGCGCCAGTACGGGCACCACCTGGGCCTGGCCCCCAACTTTACCATTATCGACCGGGGCGACGCCGAGGGTATGCTCAACCTGATCAAATCCTCGCTGGGCATGGCCGGGGCCGGCAAACGGTTTCCCTCCAAACGAGTCATCATGAACCTCATCTCCGGGGCGATCAACAAATCCGCGACCATCGAAGAGCTCGTGTACCGGGACCATATCCATCTCTCCGAATTTATCCAGGATTTCTATACCATCCAGACCCACTACCGCCAGTTCAAACGCGACCACGGCCTGATGGACTACGACGACCTCCTGGTCAACTGGAAAGCACTCCTCACCCAATCGGAACAGGCCCGGAGCGAACTATCGAACCGCTTCAGGTACATCCTGGTCGATGAATACCAGGATACCAACCAGTTGCAGGCCGAAATCGTCCGGCTGCTGGCCTATCACCATCACAACGTCATGGTGGTCGGCGACGACGCCCAGTCGATTTACAGTTTTCGGGGCGCCGATTTTTACAATATCATGCGCTTTTCCGAGCAGTTTCCCGGCACCAAGGTTGTCAAGCTCGAAGAGAATTACCGTTCCACCGAGCCCATTTTGCAACTGACCAACGCCATTATCGCCAATGCCGAAAAAAAATTCACCAAGACCCTGTTCACCAGCGCCACCGGCGGCGCCCGGCCGGAGGTGATCATGGCCCCCAACGAGGCTGCGGAAGCCCGTTTTGTCGTCCAACAGATAAAACAGCGACAGCAAGAAGGGGTGAGTTTGCATGAAATCGCCGTATTGTTCCGCTCAGGCTTCCATTCCTATAAACTGGAAATGGAGTTGGCTGGTCATAATTTCGACTTCGACAAGCGCGGCGGCCTGAAGTTGACCGAATCGGCCCATATCAAAGATCTACTTTCTTTTTTCCGCGTGCTGATCAATCCCTGGGACCACCTTTCCTGGAACCGCATCCTCCTGCAACTGGATAAAGTCGGCCCCAAAACGGTCCAGAAGATCCTGGCCAGCATCCGGGAATCGGACACCCCGCTGACCGCACTGGCCAGCTACCGTCCTGCCCCGACCTGGAAGGAGCAGTTCGACCAGCTCAACGCAACCTTTGACCGCCTCACCCAGTCGGGCCTGACCCCCTCGGACCAGTTCGACCTGATCATGACCTATTATGAACCGGTTTTTGAAAAAATTTATTACGACGATTACCCCAAAAGACGTAAGGAGCTTGATCAAATCAAGGCCCTGGTCGCCGGATACGGTGATCTCCAGTCGTTTGTCGACGACACCGCCCTGGATCCGCCGGAGCTAGGAACATCTGAAGGCGCCGGCCGAGACGGGCAGCGGTTGATCCTCTCGACTATTCACTCATCCAAAGGACTGGAATGGGACACGGTCTTTGTGATCGGTCTGGCCGAGGGGCGTTTCCCCCACCAAAACGCGACCCCTGGCGAGCAGTGGGAAGAGGAACGCCGCCTGCTCTATGTGGCTGCCACCCGCGCCAAGCAACAGCTCTTCTTTACCTATCCGCAGGAGCTGGTTACCCCGGACCGTCAGCATCTCCGGGCCGTGATGTCGCCGTTTCTACGCGAGATCAGCCCCGGTCTGTACCACAAAACCGATCGAGCTGGAGCCGTCACCACCCCTTATACCAGCCAATATCGTCAGGAGCCCCTGAGTACCGCGCCCGCAAACAAGGTGGAATCTGCCCGGGTGGTCTACCGGGAAGGCATGCAGGTGAGCCATTCCTTTTTCGGTATCGGCAAAATCACCTCGATTCCCGGTCCCCGGCGGGTTGAAATTCTCTTTGACCGGCACGGCAGCAAGATTCTTCACCTCGACTACGCCAAGCTGGAGATTCTGGGATGAACCTGTCTCGTGTCCGCC
>CAIMMA010000798.1 GCA_903842475.1 uncultured bacterium | reverse complement strand
TTGTCAGCCGGCAATACCGGCCTCATTCCCGATCCACCTCCTGCAACTTCCACCCAGGTACCATATCCGATGTATAGAAATTTCAAAATAGTCCCACAAATCATTTTTGGCCGCGGCTCCTTTAATCAACTGGGGGATATCCTCCGAGCCAAGCGGGTGGCACCTGCATCCTACATAGTTTTTGTCCTGGACGATGCATTCCGGGGCAAAGCACTGGAACAAAGGCTGCCGCTGGAAAAAGGCGACCTGCTGCTGCCGGTCAATGTCGATGACGAGCCTAAAACCGGGTACATCGACCAGCTGGTCGCCCAGGTCCGCGCCTACAATCCGCGCACCCCGGACGGTATCGTCGGCATCGGCGGGGGGTCGGCCATGGATATCGCCAAGGCGGTTTCGCTGCTGCTCAACAACCCCGGATCAGCCGCCGATTACCAGGGCTGGGATCTGATCAAAAACCCGGCGGTCTACCATGTGGCCGTGCCCACCCTTTCCGGCACCGGCGCGGAAATCTCGCGCACCACCGTGCTCACCGGCCCGGTGAAAAAACTGGGGATCAACTCCGACTACACCCTCTTCGACCAGATCCTGCTCGATCCGGAACTGATCAAGGATGTGCCCAAGGAGCAGTGGTTCTACACCGGCATGGACTGCTACATCCATGATGTCGAGTCCCTGGAAGGCACCTATCTCAACGAGTTCAGCCGGGCCTACGGCGAAAAATCGATCGAGCTCTGCCGCCAGGTCTTTCTCGAGGACCACCCCGACAAGGACGACAAACTGATGATGGCCTCCTATTTCGGCGGCATGAGCATCGCCTACTCCCAGGTGGGGGCCTGTCATGCCCTGTCCTACGGCTTGTCGTTTGTGCTCGGCACCCACCACGGCATCGGCTGCTGCATCACCTTCGACGCTCTCGAAGAGGTCTATCCCCAAGGCGTCAAGGAATTCCGCCAGATGATGGCCAAGCATGACATCCAACTGCCGCGCAACCTCACCAAAGACCTCGACGAAAAAGCCCTGGACACCATGGCGAACGTGGCCCTTGGCCTGGCCCCGCTCTGGGAAAACTGCTTCGGCAAGGACTGGCAGCAGATCATGACCAAGGAGCGCGTCCTTGCGCTCTACCGCAAGATGTGACCTGAAAAAGGCCGTTCCCACCAGACCCGCCCGGATCGCAGCCTACAGAGGCCGCGGTCCGGGCGTTTTTTTTTTACGGGAAGGCAGGACGACACCAGGTAACCGTCAACAAACCCGGGGCAGGCAACCCCTGCACGTGCAGCCCGAAGGAGCGAATCAGGCCGATCCGGTCTGCTCGAGGTAGTAGTCGTAATTGCCCTCGAAAATCTGCATCTGGCCGTGGTCGATCTCAAAGACCCGATTGACCAGGCTGCGGAGAAAATGACGGTCGTGACTGACCATGATCAAGGTGCCGGCGAACTGCTGCAGGGCGTTGAGCAGGACCTCGCGCGACAGGATGTCGAGATGGTTGGTCGGCTCGTCGAGAATCAGGAGATTGAGCGGTCGGGCCAGCAGCATGGCCAGGATCACCCGGCTCTTTTCGCCGCCGGAGAGGAGCTTAATCTTTTTATCGACATCATCGCCCTGGAAGAGAAAAGCGGCGCAGAGGTTGCGCACCGACCCGACATTGGCCTGGGGCATGGCCTCCTGCACGGTGGCGGCCACGGTTTGTTCGCCGTCGAGCAGTTCCATCGAATGCTGGCTGAAATAGCCGGTCAGCACATTGGCCCCGAGCACGGCGCTGCCGGTGGTCGGCTCCACCTGCCCGGCCAGCACCTTGAGCAGGGTCGACTTGCCGGCCCCGTTGCGGCCGGTCACCGCGATTTTCTCCTGCCGCCGAATCATGCCGGAAATACCGCTGAACACCCGCCGGGTCGTGCCGTCCGGCTGGAGCCAGACCTTGGCCAGATTATCCAGCCGCGCCACATCGTCGCCGCTGCGGGGCGGCTCGGGAAATTCGAAGCTGATGGTCCGCTGCTCCGGCGGTAGTTGGATGCGCTCGATTTTCTCAAGCTTCTTGACCCGGCTCTGGACCTGGGCGGCATGGGACACCCGGGCGCCGAACCGAGCGATGAAATCTTCCTCCTTGGCCAGCATCTCCTGCTGCCGCCGAAAACTGGCCAGCAGCTGTTCGCGCCGAATCTCCCGCTCCCGCAGATAAAAATCGTAGTTACCGCTGTAGGTGGTCACCGTCTGGTTGGCAACCTCGACAATCCGGCCGACCACCCGGTTCATGAATTCGCGGTCATGGCAGGTCATCAGCAACGCTCCCTTGAACTCGCTCACCAGCCACTGCTCCAGCCAGATGATCGATTCGACGTCGAGATGGTTGGTCGGCTCATCGAGCAGCAGGACATCGGGGTTGACGGTGAGAA
>CAIMMA010000797.1 GCA_903842475.1 uncultured bacterium | reverse complement strand
AATCCCAAGACTGGTGCTCCGATATCGGTAAAGCCTAAAAAATTGCCTTTCTTTAAAGTCGGCAAGGAACTTCGAGAATCGATAGATGCAAACCGAGGGAAATGATTCCTTGTTTACTGATGAGTGGGAAAGGGATTGTCATATCGCCAACGGTGACGAGCCAACTCTCCCGGAAACTGATACCCATTGCCTTGGTAATTGCGGCATTGTCTCTGCTGATGCTGGGAGGTTGCGCAGGGAGGCCTGTTGGTAGGGTAATGGAAACTACAGCCTATTGTGGCTGTTCTTCTTGTTGTAGTTGGGAGCGAGGTAGTTGGATGTATCTCAAGCTGGACTTCTGGAACCGCTATGTCAGTGCCGGTTCCCAAGCAGGACGATCGTACAGCGGGCTTACCGCCAAAGGCACCAGCCCCCATGAATCTGCTCCGGGATTATTTTCCATGGATTCAGCAGAACGTCCTTGGATGATACCGCTTCGTCTTCTACCATGGTCATGGTTTCCCGAAGAGGGCACTATTGCCGCCGATACCAGTTATTATCCGTTTGGCACCCGGATGTATGTACCCGGATACGGTTGGGGCAGAGTGGAAGATCGGGGTGGTGCTATTAAAGGCAAGGACAGGATAGACCTCTATTTCGATTCCCATGAAGATGCCCTTCTGTGGGGCAGAAGAAAACTCCGAGTGCAAATCGAGACCGGCAAATGACGCTAGCATGACCACGCGAAGGCTACGGTTGTTGCCAGCACTGTGCTAGGTTCCTATGGACACCTGAAACCAAGATAATGCAAATGTCCCCCATTGACAGAACTCAGGGATGCTAATCATGCTGAAGTTTTTACCCGGTATATTGCTGCTGCAAGTCATTACGGTGGCATTGGTACTGATGACACCCGTGAATTTGGTGGATTGGGCCTGGCTGCGGCTCGCCATTCCGGTACTGATCGTCGGTCTGCTTACAGCCTTTTGGTTTGGTGCCGTAGCGGCACATCAGCGCAAGGATGAGATCAGCCGCTTGAGGGGAAATCATGCGAAAGAGCGCGAAACCATCCTCATGAATGCGGAGCGCGCCAAGGCTAAGATCGTGAAACAGGCACATCAGGAAACCTTGCAAGAAGTACGGCGCACGTCTAATCAAGCCAAAATCAAGGTGGGGCTAGCGTTTGCGGCGGCTGCGGGAATCGGTGGTCTGCTATTGCTGACGCAATTCATGACGTTGGGCCTGTTGATGCTGACCACTGCGAGCGGCGCATTGGGTGGTTATGTGTTGCGTATCCGCCAGGAACAGGGCAAGTCGTTACTGCCATGGATAAACAATACGACCTCTTCGCCTCACCCTTTGAATAAGGAGGATTGAGGGGGGATTTATCATCCGCAAATTGCATTCTTTTCCTCCCAAAAAGACTGGAGATAAAATCGCCCGTTTTTCACCTCTAAAGGCTTGTCCGAATTTTCGAGACTGCTTCTGGTGGCAATCAGGTAAAGTAATTCTTTATGTGCTCTCAATACCCACTGTTCTCTGGCCTGTGCGTTATGATTATTTTTCGACACTTGCTGCCAGCTCGTCAACCAATGTGCGCAGCGAGGCGGACTCTCAGGTGAGCAGGAAGAGCAAAAAGGGTCGTCTCATTTTCTTAATTATCATTGTATCTCTTTGGCAAGTTATTCTGAATTGGGATCGTATTCAATCTTGTTCAGGATACAGTTTTCCTTCCATCGCTTTAGCCAGCGCCGCTTGAAGTTCCTCCTTCTGATACGGCTTATGCAAAAATGCCTGTGGACGTTCGGGATGGTCGCCGAAGATTGTTTTAACCTCAGCCTCATCATAGCCACTGGAAAGGATCACTGGGATATTGGGAGAAAGCTTGCGCACGGCAGCCAATACCTCCCAGCCATCCATGAAAGGCATTGTCAAGTCGGTGAGTACACAGCGGACCTTTTCCTGGTGCAGACGGAACATCTCCAGCGCCTCAAGGCCATTTTTTGATTCAATCACTTCATACCCGAGGCGCGTGAGCCTGGCTGCGGCCATTTCACGCAGTAGCTCCTCGTCATCGACCAACAATACCGTACCGCTTCCATTTGTTGCCAAAGGCTGGGCGGTTGTGGGCAGCTGCTGGGCGATTTTCGCCGTAGACACCGGTAATAAAACCCGGAAACAGCTTCCACGTCCCAGTTCGCTCTCCACTGTGATAACACCTTGGTGTGCCTTGACAATCCCCAGAACCATCGGCAAGCCAAGGCCCCTGCCGGTAAACTTGCTGGAAAAAAATGGATCAAAAACCTTGTCAATATCCTCGCCAGCGATCCCGCAGCCATTGTCCTTTACCTCCAGGCAGGCATAGGGTATTCCATCCTGCGGTTGCCAGTCGCTGGGGAAACGGTATGCTGCGGACATTTCGGATGGGGAAGCCATCTTGACGGTAAGGTATAGAGTTCCTTTGTTCTCCTCGACAGCATCCCAGGCATTGGTGACCAGATTGGTGAGGACTTGTCGGAGCTGATTCGCATTGGCGCTGATTGTCGGGCCGGTGGACGGCAAGTCGACCTTGAGGATAAGGCCGTGAGGGTTAGCAGCCTGGAGCAATGGCAGACTCTGGCGGCAGGTCTCGGAGAGGTCCAGCGGCGCATGGATGCCGTCTGTTTGACCAAGATAGGTGAGCATGTGGCCGCCGATTTCCACTGCCCGGCGGGACGCCTTCATGGCAGAGGTAAGGTTCTTGACCGGTGCCGCATCCTGAGGCAGGTCCTCAAGAGCCATTTCCAGGTTGCCGATCACCGCGCCGAGCTGGTTGTTTATATGATGGGCAATGGCTCCGGCCATCACGCTCAGGCTTTCGGCCTTCTGCAGCTGACGGTTCTGGCCTTCGAGCTTGGCTTTTTCTTTTTCTGCCTGCTTGCGCTCGGTGATGTCTTCCATGGCCAGGAGGATAATGTGCGAGCCGATATTTTCCCGGAAAATCTGCCGGGCATTCAAAAGCACTACACGTCTGCCGATGGTAGAAAATTCGTGTTCAACCTCGTAATTGTCAAAGGCTGTCCGTTGGGGAAGGATGTTTTCAAGAAGTTCCCTCAGTTTGGGGATATCCCATTGTTTATTGCCCAGATCATAAATAAGCTGCCCCACGGTCTCTTCAGGTTTTACCTTGAAGAAATCATAAAAGGAACGGCTGACAGTGACCACCCTGAGGTCTTGATTCAAGGAGATTAAGGGTTCACGTACAGTGTTGATGACATTATCGGCAAATTCATGGGCTTCATCTGCTGATCTTTTAATTGCCGCCAGTTCTTGTCGGGTCTTTTCCCGGCCGGCTTCTATTTCCTTGCGCTCGGTGATGTCCTCAATGGCCAGGAGGATGATCCGCTCCTTGCCCCAAATTCTTTGTATCTGCCGGGCATTCAGCAGCATTACGCGCCTGCCGATGGTAGAAAATTCGTGTTCAACCTCGTAGTTGTCAAAAGTTGCTTTTCGGGGAAGGATGTTTTCCAGAAGTTCCCTCAGTTTGGGGATATCCCATTGTTTATTGCCCAGATCATAAATAAGCTGCCCCACGGTCTCTTCAGGTT
>CAIMMA010000796.1 GCA_903842475.1 uncultured bacterium | reverse complement strand
GGGGGAGTCGGTCTTTTGAGCACGGAAATGTTGGCTGCGGCCCGTGTTCCTGGGGAGAATGTCCATCTGTCTCCCTATCTGGTGCGTACTGCCGAGGAGAGGCCGCTTTCCTATCAGCTGTTGTTGAGCAATGATCACAACATTCCCAAGATCTTTGAAGCGCTGCATCGATTCGAGGCAGACGCCATCGATCTTAATCTCGGTTGTCCCGCGCCTGTGGTTCGTAGAACGGGGGGGGGCAGTAGTCTTATGGAAGACCCGCAACGGGTTCGTCGGATCGTGCAATCTGCCCGCCGAAACACAGCTTTGCCGTTGACCGCTAAAATTCGGCTCGGCGAAACCCTCGATCCGCTGAAGTTACGGGATTTTTGCTTGATGCTTGCCGGCGAGGGGATCGATATGCTGACGGTCCATGCCCGTTTACGGGCGGAGTCTTTTGCCAGGCGGCCTCGCTGGGAGTGGATTGCTAAGGTGAAGGAGTGGATTGCTATCCCGGTGGTTGCCAACGGCTCGATTGATTCGGTCAGCAGTGCCCGAGCCTGCATTGCCGAAAGCGGCGCAGACGGATTGATGATTGGGCGCGCCGCTGCTGTAACCCCTTGGATTTTTGCCGAGATAGCCCGTGAGGTTTATGGGGTTTCTCTCCCGGATTCGCAGGTGTGTCTGCCCCTACTGTATCAACGATTCGTTGGAGCTCTGGTCGAACGGTTTCAGGCAGATCGACGGCTCGGCAGGCTTAAAGAGTTCACCCATTATTTCGCTAAAAATTATTTTTTCGGGCATCATCTTGCAGCCAAGGTTCAGGCCAGTTCGACCTTAGAGGAGGCCTGGTCAAGGGCCGTGACGTTTTTCAACCAAAACGATCCCCGTGGTGTCTCCGGATTGGGTTCGTCATGGGGCTTGACGGTCAGGGCCGCAGGGGAGGATTGTAGTATCCAAAGCCAAGGCCGGGAAACCTGGCCTTGAGCTTGGTTAGCCAATTTTTTATGCCAAGCGGCGCCGCGGTGGCGTTATGTCCGATGACCCGCAGATAGGCTTCGGGGTCCATGTTGAGGTTGCGCAACTGAATGAAGTCAGGGCAATATTCAGCTATAAGGTCTGAAAGTGCCGCAAATTCGGCGGGATCGTCGGTGCAGCCCGGAAGAATGAAATAATTAAGCGAAACGTAACGGTTATGCTGCTTCATTACGGTGATCGAACGACAGGCATCCGCCAGTGAAAATCCTTTAGGCTGGTAATATCGACGGTGTTGTTCACTTTGCGCGCTGTTTAAGGAGATACGGATCGAGTTGAGTCCGGCCTTGGCCAATTGATCGACCGCTTCGGGCAGGCTGCCATTGGTGTTAAGATTGATGGTGCCCAGATCGGTTTGCGATCGTATCAGGCGAATGCTTTTTACCATGACCTCTGCCTGGAGCAGCGGCTCCCCCTCGCATCCCTGACCAAAGCTGACGATAGGTCGCGGGGCAGCTTTGAGGTGACCGACGGCCACTTCGGCGATTTCTTTCTCCGTGGGCACAAAGGTGATACGGTCTTGGGACGAGGGGCAGCATCCTGATGGCTGGAGCGAAATGCAGCCGGCACAGGCGGCGTTGCATACGGAGGAGCAGGGGAGAGGGGCCTCCCAGCGTCCCAGGAAATAGTTGCGGGCCGCGGGGCAACCGTAGGTCTGGCAACATTTGCCGAGATGTTGCACCAGGCGGTTTCTCGGAAACCGTTGCAGTTGCTGTTTGGTGCGCTGATCGAGACGCCGTTGATTGAACTGATCGGCATCTTGTCGACGGTCCAGGTCGCTCCGGAACCCGGCTACCCAGAATTTCCCTTCGGCCCAACCTACGGCGGTATAGGCGAAGAGCGGCAGTAGAACATTCTGGGGATTGCGGTTCTCGTAGGCCGCGGTGTAGATGGCAGTATGGGCCGGCGCCATGAAGGCGGCTACGGCCTGGACGGGTTCGCCGGGGTTGAAAGGGTCACCGTCGAGCAGGGCCGGCTCGCCGGTTGCCGGCTCAATGCCCACCGGCAGACGACCCGGCAGGACGAAAAGTTCGCTGCCGGGCGGCAGTTCGATCAGGTCATTCAGCCGGGGTTGAAAAAAATGCCCAGCAGCACTGCCGGCCATACTCAGGCCGCTGTAATCGACAATCTCTCCTCTGGCGGTGGCGAAAAGCACCGAAGGAAGGGTTGTTGGATGTGAAACCGCCATGATTGGGCGGGGTCATTTGGGGCGAATTTTGGCAAGCACGGAATCAACCGCTCTATAAATTTCCATGTCATCGCCAAACACATCCTGGATATGGGAATTGTTGAGGAGGTCTTCAATGATGAACTGGGTGAGATACAGGCTTATGACATTTGGGTCCTGGGTCAGATTGCGGATCGGGGCAATCTTGAACTGCATGTCGAATTCTTCCATGTCACTGAGGCGCTGCAATTGTTTTTCCATAACTTCCTGGATAGCTTGCACGGAATTGGTCTCGATAATATGGAGATCTAACAAGCGCTGCACCAATGCTATGGCCAATTCGGGCGCAAGTTCACGGGATTTTTTCAACATGAATTGCCGCTCGCGTTCCCTTTTCCGGTCGATGGCGTCAATGGTTTTATTGGTTGAATTGCTGGGGTTGATGTGGCGGGCCATGGATGTGCTCCTCAGGTGTTAATTACGTCTAATCAGGTTTTGTCCCTCGCGGGTTCATTTGTTGGCGATCAATCGGCGACCGACCGCTACTGCCTTCTTCCGCATCTCTTTGATCCCCTGTCCGGTTGGAACGGTACAAAAGGCCTTCGGTTTTCTGGTCACGGTCAACGGGATTTCAAACCACAGGCATCTTTGGTTAACGGACAAAAAGGTCGTATGCTAGCTGTCGCCAGGAGATGTCCGGTCAGATAACCTTTTCGTCTCGAGCTGCAAGGCTGTGCAATGGGAGGGTGAAGGTTCTTATACTGTAACTCACAGTGATAAGCACTGCTTTTGTTCAGTAAAAGCCCTTTTCGGTCCTTGTTGGCAGATTCTTGAGCAAGGAGAACAGTACACCTCTTTTACGTTGATGATTGCTCGCTCTGATAGAGTCTGCGGAACCGGTCAATGGTATCCTTGGTCTTTGGGACGAGTTGCAGACCATATTGATCAATATATTCGGCCGCCATTCGATGGGTGTTGAAAATGGGGATATTCAGCCGCAGGTTGTTGAGCGCTCGCGATAGATATTGCTGCGGTTCGGCGTAGAACATATTCAAGACGGAAGGTAGCAATTCATAGAAAGCATTGGCGTCTTCCGAATAAAGTAACGTGTCGGGAGCTTCACTGAGGTCGGCATCGTCAACTGGTCCTTCAAAGCCGAACTTCCAGCCGGTTTGTCCGTCGTGATACCCTTCAACCCACCAGCCGTCCATGATGCTAATGTTGGGGACACCGTTCATGGCTGCTTTCATGCCGCTGGTGCCGCTGGCTTCAAGTGGTCGCTTGGGACTGTTGAGCCAGGCATGCACACCGGCCACCATGAGCTTTGCCACCTGCATGTCGTAGCCCGGAATGAAAATGAGTTTTCCCAGGCCATTGCTGCGCTGATAGAGCTCTTCCTGATTGTCGAGGATCAGTTTAAGCACGTATTTTCCCGGTTCATCGGCGGGATGGGCTTTTCCGGCAAAAAGAAAATTGACGGGCCAGTTGTTTTTGATGAGCAGGTCGGAGAGCCGGGCGATATCGTCAAAAATGAGATCGGCCCGCTTGTAGGTGGAAAATCTTCGGGCAAATCCTAGGGTGAACACCCCGGGTTGCAGCCACTCCGTTTCGGGGAGGCTGGATAGGAAATTGGGTGGATCAATCCAGGTTTCAACCATCTGTTCGCGATGAAGTTTAAGCATCGCATTGATATGATAAATTAAAAATTTATTGTCCCGGTTCCAGGCGTCCTGCAAGGCAGGGGCGAGTTGGGAAAGTTCGTGGTCAGGTGCCGCAACGAAACAGCCCGGATCGTCACGCCAATTCCGCAGCGACGGGGTTTGATCAAAACAGGCGGCGCGGTTTTGGCTGATCCAGGTCAGGTGATGGACCCCATTGGTAATCGCTTTAATTTTATGGGCAAAAGCCGGGAACTGTTTTTTGGTGACATCGCGATGGAGTCGACTGACGCTGTTGATTGCCCGGTTGATCCGCATGGCCATGGCCGTGAAATTATATTCGTGGCTGGTTTCTTCGTCATGGGCCAGCAGGTTGAGAATCCGCTGGAAGGCTTTGTGGCTGATCGCCGAATACACATCACGGGCAAAGCGATCGTGTCCGGCCTTTACCGGAGTGTGGATGGTGTAGACGATCTTATGGGAGACCCGTTCCGCGGCGGCGAGCACATCATCGTCCGTGATGATTTCGGGGAAGGTTTCGCCAAAGGTGTTTTGGAGTTCCTGGAGGATAAGGTGCAGGGAAACCGTTACCCCGTGCTGTTCATTAAGATGAATGGTCCCGCAGGTGAACCCCAGGCATTCAAGCAGCGGCAGGATAGCGGAGCCCAGCATTCGCCGCTGATTTGCCTTGATGATAATCGATTTGGCGTTGTAGAGCTGGTGTGCCGATTCCTTGATCCAAACCGGGGCATCGGGCAGGCTGTAGTCCAGTAGAAATTCAGGCACGAAATAATCGAGCTTGCCGGCAGTTTCCATCTTCATCCAGACATGTGCCTTGATCAGCGTCGGTTTTTGTTGCCCGTTGTAAAAGGGGATGTCGATGGTCAAGGAGTGTTCCGGCGAACCGGGATCCCGGAGCTGGAAGAGGGTGGGGGTATCCTCCGGGGTCCAGCAGGTCGCATGATCGATTTGCCCAACCTTGGAGTCGACGATCTGGGAAAAATAGCCTTCCCGATATAACAGGCTGATACCCAGGGCCGGGATGTGGGTATCAGCGAAACTCTTGAGGGTGTCGCCGGCCAGCACACCGAGACCGCCGCTGTAATTGGGGATTTTGCGGGGACCGTGCAAATATTTTTGCACCAATGCATTGACCTGCGGGTTGGAATTCTCGTTGATGCTCTGCTGTTCGAGAACGTCTTTGAGAGGGTGAAAAACATCGGGGTCGGCACCGATCTCCATGGAGACATAGGCAACCGAGTTCCCTCGGGAATCGGTCAGGTTGTTCCAGACCGCATCAAAAACTTGTTGGGTGACTCCGAAAAAGGTGCCGAAACGATTGGAGCTGATGAGTTCTTCAGGATGAAACTGGGGGGCGGTTGGCGGTATTTTCATAGAAATGATAGTTTTTCTCGCTCTGGAAAGGTGAGCACTCCCGGCGAAGCGCATCTAGTGAGTTTAGAAAGGCCGTTTGACTTTTGCAAGGAAATTAATTTTTCGGGAAAAAATAGTTGTATTTCTTAGTTGGTGCAGTAAATTGCGATTTGTGCATTTTATGTGTAATTAATTTATATGGGAGAGCGTGATGATTGGTAAAAAAGTGTTGTATTTTGCTGGCTTAGGTATACTTTTTCTTGGTCTGAGTCTTGCGGGGTGCAGCAAGAAGGAGCCTGAAACTGCAACGCAGATGACGGGTACTGAAGGCGCTGGTACAGCAGAATCATTGGAGAGTGCGGACACCGGGATCATGGAAGGGCGAACTTCTGGACCGATGGTTCCGGTTTACTTTGAATACGACAGCTCAAAAGTTACCGGAGAGCAGGTGCGGCGGATTGAGACCAATGCCGACTTCATCAAAAAGAATCCTGCTCTTAAAATTCGCATCGAAGGAAACTGCGATCCACGTGGCACCCAGGAGTACAATCTGGCTCTGGGGGAGCGTCGGGCACAGAGTGCGAAGTCCTATCTCATTAATCTGGGCGTCAGTGCCAACAACTTGACCACGGTCAGCTTTGGCGAAGAAAAATTGCTTCTCTTTGGCCATGATGAAATCTCATGGGCACAGAACAGGCGCGATGATTTTGTCATTGTAAAGTAATATATGTGTTTCAACTGTTTTTAACCGGGTCGGGGGTGTTCCCTTGCCCGGTTTTTGTTTTTCCCCCTCGGTTTGGCAGTCTTTATATGCAGGTCTGTCGACGGGTACGTGGATTTTTTCTTCAACATTTCAGGAGCAACGATTGTGGAAAGTATGAAAAAAGCGTTTGGCTGTGTCGGCAGCCTGTTGATTATGGTAGCGGTCCTCTGTAATGGTCAGGCTTGGGCTGCTGATACCAAGATTGGGGTGATCGATATGAAAAAGGTGCTTTCCACCTCCACCTCAGGGCAGAAAGCCCAAGATATTATTGAACAGAAGATGAAGACCCTGCAGAGTTCCTTTAAAACAGAAGAAACCGATCTTATCGCCCTGCAAAAGGAAATTGAAAAAAAGAGCTCCGCCTGGAGTGATACCGTAAAAAAAGAAAAAGCAACGGCCTTTCAGAAAAAGCGTGGCGAACTCGCGGCGAAGCAGGAAGAGGCCAATAACGAAATGAAGAAACTGCGGGAGCAGCATGTCAATCCTATTTTGAAAAAACTTGAGGAAATCGTTGAAAAAGTGGCCAAGAGTGAAGGGTATGCTCTGATCCTGCCTCGTAATGTTGTGCTCTATGCCACCGATACCGTCGATGTTTCCGACAAGATTACCGCCGAGCTCAACAAGGTAATGAAGTAATGTCGCCGATGATTCGCTAAAGACCTAGGCAGACGGCATGCATTTGCTTCGGGATCTTGTGCCCCATTTCGCCAAGGCCAGGGTGCTGGTTATCGGCGATATCATCATCGATCATTTTCTCTGGGGCATGGCGACGCGTATTTCTCCGGAAGCCCCCGTGCCGGTGGTCAACGTGCAACGCGAAGACCTCTTGCTGGGGGGGAGCGCCAATGTCCTGAGGAACATCGTATCACTCGGTGGGAACGGCGCTTTATGCGGCCTCATCGGTGACGATGCCATGGGCCGGAAGGTGGTGGAACTGGTAGAGGCCCTGGGGGCCTCTACCGCAGGGCTGGTTGTCGGACAACGCCCGACAACGGTTAAGACCAGGGTGGTTGCCCAAGGGCAGCAGGTGGTTCGTTTTGATCGGGAGCAGACCGGACAACCTGCAAAACGATCGCTCGACGCCCTGTTAGGATATCTCGAAGAACATCTCCACGGCTTTGACGCCGTCATGGTTTCCGATTACGCCAAAGGGGTGGTCAGCGAGCAGCTTATGACCAGATTACGTCAGCTTTTAGCCGCGGTCAGAAAGCGCGAGCAACGTAAGATTCCCCTGATTGTCGATCCCAAACCTTCGAATTTTCATCTTTTTGTGGGGGCAACTGTCATAACCCCCAATCATCATGAGGCTATGCAGATGGCCTCCATACGGATTGCCGACGAGTACAGTCTGCTGGCCGCTGCCCGGCAGATTCG
Source organism: uncultured bacterium (assembly GCA_903842475.1). Classification (GTDB taxonomy): domain Bacteria; phylum Desulfobacterota; class Desulfobulbia; order Desulfobulbales; family Desulfobulbaceae; genus Desulfobulbus. The sequence goes on along the minus strand of CAIMMA010000796.1, from coordinate 10,913 downwards.
CGAGGAGCTTGACTGCGAGGCGGTTCTGGTCACCAGGGGCGAGGCCGGCATGGCCTTGCTGCAAGGCGATGCCGACCTGATAACTATTCCGACCATGGCCAAGGAAGTCTACGATGTCACAGGTGCCGGCGATACAGTGGCGGCCACCCTTGCCCTGGGGCTAGCCTCCGGCTGCTCCATGAACGATGCTGCCGTCCTGGCCAACCACGCCGCGGGCATCGTTGTCGGCAAGATTGGTACGGCCTGTGTCACCGCGTCCGAATTGATGGACACGCTCACCCAAGAAGACGTCTGACCGCAGCGAATGCTGCCGCCAGCGTACCGTTTTTCAGATCCAACCTATCAGGGGTACCAAGAGATGCGACCAAGAAGTATGACCGGGTTCGGCCGTGGCGAAGCTACAGGCGATGGCCGAACCTGGGTTGCCGAAATCCGAACCGTCAACCACCGTTTCCTCGACCAGCGGGTGATCTTGCCACGGCTTTTTGCAGCGTTGGAGGAACCGGTCAAAAAGATGGTGGCCGCCGCATTTGACCGAGGCCGCGTCGATATCACCTTCACTCTGGTCGGCTTGTCGATCATTGAACCAAGGTTAGTGGTCAATGAAAGCGTGGCCCGTCAGTACCACCATTGCCTGCGGCAACTGGTCAACGATTATGAACTTGATTCCGCAGTCACTCTTAAAGACATGCTGACCTTTCGTGATGTGGTCAGCCTGGAAGAGCAACGTCCGGATATGGATGCGGAGTGGCCGCTGATCAGCAGGGCCGTGATCGCAGCGCTCAAAGACTGTGATGTGATGCGCGAAAAAGAGGGACAGGCCCTGCAGACGGATTTGTTGACTCGGATGGCGAAGTTCGAGGCAATTGTCGGGCAGATCGAAAACCTGCTCCCGGAGTTGCAGCAGCAACGCCAACATGATCTTCGGCTCCGGGTGCATAAACTGCTCGACGGGCTTGATATCGATCCCATCCGGCTCGCCCAGGAAACGGCAATCATGGCCGACAAAAGCGATGTCACTGAGGAAATTACCAGGCTTGGCAGCCATATGGCCCAGTTCCGGTCATTTCTGGTCAGTGATGAACCGGTAGGTCGACGCCTGGATTTTCTCATGCAGGAATTTCTTCGGGAAGTCAACACCCTTTCGTCCAAAATCGCCAACGCCAAAATCGCCCACCTGGGCGTTGAAATGAAAAATGAAATCGAGAAGCTTCGCGAACAAGTGCAGAATATCGAGTGAGTTGGCAAGCCACCCCTGTTTTTCACCGGGTTTCCCGGTCTATCCTTTTAAAATCATTGTGAGCCTCCATGGACAGCAGGTTACTTAATATCGGTTTTGGCAATGCCGTCAAAATCAGCCGCATTCTGGCGGTGGTCAATCCCGGATCTTCACCGATCAGGAAATTGAAAGACGATGCCCGGGTGGAAAAGAAGTTAATCGATGTCACCGAAGGCCGTCGCACCCGTGCCATTATCATTCTTGACTCCGGGCATCTGGTGCTGTCCTCGGTCCAACCGGAAACCATCAACCAGCGACTGCTTGCTTTGGAACTGGAGCAGCGCCATCTTGTCGGACTCTCCGACAAAATCCAGGGCGAGGTGGTTCATGAGTAAGGGCTTGCTGCTGGTCCTTTCGGCGCCATCCGGATGCGGGAAAACCACCATCGTCAACCGGGTGATGAAGCGTCTTCCCGGCCTGGTTTTTTCGGTGTCCCATACGACCCGCCACCCTCGACCCGGAGAGATCGACGGTGTCCACTATCATTTTGTAACATCGTCGGTATTTTCCCGAATCCGCGATGGACAGCCAGCAGGCTTTCTTGAATGGGCCGAGGTACACGGCAATCTGTATGGGACCAGTGTCGAGGAGGTTCGCCGACATCAACAGGCCGGGTACGATGTTATCCTTGATATTGATGTCCAGGGCGCAGCCCAGGTCCGCGAGCATGCCTCTCCGGTCACGATTTTTATTGCCCCGCCTACATTGTCTGAATTGGAACGTCGGCTGCGCGGCCGTGGTACGGAAGACGCGGCAACCCTTGCATTGCGGCTTGAGAATGCCCGAAAGGAACTGGCGTGTGTTTCAGCTTATGAGTATCTGATCATCAACGATCGGCTTGACGAGGCGGTTGAGAGCCTACGCAGCATCATTATAGCCGAGCGCAGTCGGCAGCGGCGTACGCTTTCCGGTCAGACGATGCCTTGGGGGACGTGATGGAAAGGAAGAAAAAAGAGGCTGGGGCGATCAGGAATACCAGGCCGTCAGTCGACGAGCCGCCCGATGACCTGCTCTGGGGCATAAATGCGGTTTGGGAAGCGCTCTCGCAGAATCCGGGCGGGATCAGCGAAATTTTCGTGCAGGAGGGTAAGGCCGGCGCTCGTCTCCAGCAAATTATTGATCTGGCTAAAGAACGTGCTATTGTGGTCCGTTTTGTCGATGCGGCCAGGATGCGGGTCCCGCACCATTGTCGGCATCAGGGCGTAGTGGCCCGGCAAACCGAAGCCCAGCTGATTCCATTGGAAGATTTACTGGCAAGTCTCGGCAGCGTTAAGGCGCCGGCTGCATCCAGGCTTCTGGTGCTCGATTCCATCCAGGATCCCCGCAATCTGGGCTCCATTCTTCGTTCCGCCTTGGCCGCCGGGTTTTCCCATGTGATCATGACCCGTGAGCGGAGTGTGCCCATCACCGGGACGGTGGCCCGGACTTCCGCTGGCGCAGTAGCGCATCTGCAGATTTGCCAGGTGGCTAACTTGTCGGAAACGATTAAAATTTTGAAGGAGCACGGTTTCTGGATCTACGGTGCGGTGGCCGAAAGCGAGGTTGCCTCCTTGTACGCCACCGAATTTTCCGGTCCGATCTGTGTGGTGATCGGCAGCGAGGGCAAGGGCATCCGACCATTGGTCCGAAAGCAATGCGATTTTCTGGTGACCATTCCAATGCGCGCTTCGTTTAATTCGCTCAACGCTTCGGTGGCGGCGGCGATCATCATGTTTGAAATCGACCGTCGGTCGAACTAAACTTCGCGGTTGCCTGCCAGCAGGCGGCCTGCAGATTGGCCCGGGAGAAGCGTCTCGCCGCTGCCGGGCCTCGATCCTTATCGTTTTTTCTTTTCCTGTCGTTTGATGAGATCGCCAAAGGTGCCCATGGAGGCGGCTTCCTTGGTTGCCGGCGGCGGAGTGTATTGCTGTTCCCCTGCCGGTTCTTTGGCGACATAATCCTCAGGCGTCAAGGCCAGTCGTTTCTGGACGGTATCAACGGATTCGATTTTAACGGTCAGTTCCTGGCCGGCTGCCAGTACTTCGCGGGGATGATGGATTCTTCGTCCCGCTCCGATCTTGGAGATATGGAGCAGACCGTCTACCCCCGGTTCGAGGGTGACAAAGGCGCCGAAGTCCGCTAGCCGAGATACTTTGCCCTGATGAACCGAACCCACTGGATACCTGGTCAGCACCTGATCCCAAGGGTTGGCAGTGGTCTCGCGCAGGCTCAATGAAATCCGGTCTTTGTCCCAGTCCAACCGCTTGATGATCACCTGGACCTGCTGACCGCGGCTGAGGATGTCCTCGACCCGTTCGGTTTGGCCCCAAGCCAGTTCGGAGATGGGAATAAGTCCGTCTACCCCCCCGATATCGACAAAGGCACCGAAATCGCGCAGCGAGGTGACCGTGCCGCTGATCTGCATGCCCTCGGTGAGGGTTTCCTTGAGCAACTCGCGTTCTCTGGCTCTTTGATCTTCCTGGAAGGCTCGTGCCGACAGGATGATGTTCCTGCCCTGGCTGCCGAATTCGATGATTTTAAAGGTCAGGGTTTTGTCGATATAGTCTTCAACGTTTTCCACCTTGCGGATATCCATCTGCGAATAGGGGCAGAAACCACGCTGGCCGGCAACGGTGACCGAGAATCCCCCCTTGACTTCGCCGGTGACCTTGCCATCGACCGGGATGCCGGCTTGAAAGGCTTCTTCAAGTTCCCGGGAACTGGTCTGGCCGGAGCCGAGCCGGGCGGTAAACAGCATTTCGCCGCTTCGGGCCCCCAGGAAAAAAACTTTAATGACGTCGCCGCTGGCAACGGTTAGCTCACCGGCATCGTTGCGCAATTCTGTTGCCTTCAGCACGCCTTCGCTCTTGCCGCCGACATCGAGAAAGATATTGTCGCCACTGATGCCGACAACGGTGGCTTCCACACGATCACCGGGCTGCATGGCCTTGCGGGAAACGGTTTTTACCTGGAAAAGATCTGCAAAGGATTCGTCGCTCATTGTTCTCTACTGTTCCAATAAGAGTTATCCAGCATTGAAACCCGCGGGCGGGTTTCTACTGGCGCTGTAATCGCATCCATTTGGGATGGATCAATCGTCTAACACTATTTTGCTCCCGACTTCAATTCGGCGCACGGAAGCGTCCTCTGTATCGAGCAGGGCAAACGACGGGATTTCGTCCTTGCCCAGAAGATCTCCGGGATTGATCAGCAGGCAGTTTCGCAGCCGTTCAACCGCATAAAAGTGATCATGTCCACAGCAGACCAGATCAAAGGCGCCCGAGAGCGCTAGTTCGCGGGCCAGTTCGGGATAATGATTAAAGGCGATGCGGTATGAGCCTGCCACCAGGGTTCCATGAAAGCCATGGTGGCGGATATTGTCGAACCCACTGGCGCATCGCGAGGCAATCAGATGCTGATCACCGGCGTTGTTGCCATATATCAGATGCACCAAACCTTGAAATGCATGCAGATAGGGCAGCATAAAGGGTGAAATCAGGTCGCCGCAATGAATCAGCAGTTCGGCGCCTCCCTGGTTGGCAAGCCGCACAGCCCGCTGCAGGTTGGGGATGTGGTCGTGGCTGTCTGATACAATGGCGATACGCATGGGGATCAACGTGCGGAGGTGGCTGCGTCGGGACCGGGCCAACCGTTTCGGAGACCCGATTTTTTATCTCGATGGTGCCTCAGCTGATCTTTTGTAACCCGGTTCCAGGATTGGGGCAACTCCTTTTGCACCGATGCCCCTTGTCTGCCTGTCAGGCGGGCGTGCACAGGGCCTCGGAAAAACCAAGGGATTCGGGGACCGCCCAAGATCGTAGGGCATGGTGGCCAACTGGCATGATCCGAATTCATTGGCGGATGATTTCGGTGCCGTCTGGCAGGTCGAGCTTGAGCAGCGATTCCGCGCGATGGCGGTCCCCGGTCGGCAGGGCATTAATGCGCACCTTGGTGAAGGTGAGTTCGGTCAGGGCGCCGAAATGATCTTCCATGAGCAGCCGGTGGATGGTCAGGTCTCCGCCCAGCCAGAGTTGGATTCGTTTGAGCTGGGAGTGCGGCGTTCGGGGGGTGAGCAGAACCGCCTCGAATCCAACGGGGGGATCATTCAGGACAAATTGCCGGTCCGGCGGGTCCGCCACGAATTGATCGAGCAGGCTGGAGGTCCCGGTGAAAATGGCATAGGTGATGTCGGATTCCATTTCCCCCGCCGGCGAGACGATCAGCTGCTTGTCCATTGGCGTGTATATTGATAATTCCTTGCCATCATTGATAATGGTCTGCACGGTAGGTTCGGTGTAGTCCCAGCGCATGATGCCGCCGGTGGTCGATGTGCCGCTCGGACGGGCTGCCGGTCGATAAAAGACCGCCTTGCCGCGTCCCTGTTTGATCCGGCCGTTGGTCGCGGTGGATTGGGAAAATTCGAATTCAAGGCTATGGAGTTGCTGATATTTTTTCTGCAATTGCAGAATTTTGCCGGTTTGTCCCTGCGGGGGGGCGGCGCAGGTGCCCGGGTGGGGCAGGGTGATTGCCAGGCAGAGGATCAGGAAAAGCCAGCAAGCTCGAAGGGTGCTAGACATCGGTTTTCTCCAAAAGGACGGTGCGGCCGAATATTTTATCGGCCAGGCCATGGACCGGCGAGGGAGTGTCGGAAACAAAAAAGCGGCTGGGGATATCCGGGGCATAGAGTGCGGTGCGGAGGTCCGGGTCGGCATCGAGTATTTGTTTGAGATGCAGGGCCACTTCAACCGAAGAGTCGATGATGTGTACGCTGCAGCCGATCCGGGGGGCGATGATTTTCTTGAGCAGCGGGTAGTGGGTGCAGCCGAGGATGAGGGCGTCGATCTGTTTGTCGCGCAGGGGATGCAGATATTTCTTAACGATCATTTTGGTCTCCCGGCGCTCCATCCAACCCTCTTCGACCAGCGGCACCAGTAAGGGGCAGGCCTGGCTGTACACCCGACATTCCGGGCGGGATTCTTGAAGACGCTGTTCGTAGACGCCGGAGTTGATCGTCGCCCTGGTGCCGATGACGCCGATCCGGCCATTCAGGCTGACCGCCGCCGCCTTGGCTACTGCCGGAAAAATAACATCGATGATCGATTGGTGGTAATGGCTTCGCAGAAAACCCGAGGCCGCGCTGGCTGCGGAGTTGCAGGCAATGATAATCAGTTTGGCCCCTTGCCGAAGGAGAAATTCGGTATTGCGGTGCGAGTATTCAGTGATCATGGCCGGACTTTTCGAACCGTAAGGGGTTCGGGCGAGATCACCGAGGTAAATCAGGGGAAACCCTGGGCAGAGTTGTTCAACGGCACGGGCGACGGTCATGCCGCCGACACCGGAATCAAAGATACCGATCATCTTGTTTTCGCTGGTGGCTGGTGATGGAGGGCGGGAAACGAGAGCAGCTCAACGCCTGCTGTCTGCAGTGACGTCTTGCAGAAGCGGCACATTCAGGGTGCAGGGCAGATCCGGATGGACGGCAACGTCGAACCGCTGCCGTCCGGCGCTTTTCCCTTGCTCTGTTTCGAGCGAGAATTTATTTCTTTTTTGGAGTATCTTTGGTCCGCGCTTCGATGGCTTTGCGAAGGTTGGCGGGCAACCCCCGCTCTTTTCCCGAGAGTGAGCGTTTTTCGGAAAGGGCCTTGGCGCAGAGCGGTTGCCGGGCGGAAAAACCGTGTTTCCTCCGGTATTCCTTGGAGTTGAGATCATGCGACTTCAGGTGCTTGGGGCTGAGCATTTTGAACTCATGGCCGCATTCCAGGCAGATAATTTTATTTTTCTGGATGGATTTTTTAGGATCCATAACAGGAAGTGATTCTTCCGGCTCTGCATCATTCCCTGTTGATTCAGATTCTTGAAGAGATTTAAGGGTTTGGAATGTGTCGTTAAGCGCCGCCTTTATTTCTTCGGTGGACATCTGTTTGCTGCTGATTTGTGATTGAATGATTTCGGCGGTCATTTCAACGAGCGATTTACTCATCGGGCTCTCCTGAGTATTAAAATTGTAGGGGTGCAGGTCGCAATTTCATACGATTGCTGCAAACATAGAACACGGATTAGGGCAATGCAATTGTTTTGTTTGCAGGTATCCATAATCATGGTTCCGTTACAGGGGCACTGCAAGGGTGCGTCGATTTCCAAAGGGATTTGCCGGCAATCGGCCAGCGATTGATGCTTCTGGCAGCGTGAGGGTGGGCAGATGATGCATGCTCTAACCGAATGTACTATCTGGCGGATTATTCCGCCAGGGGAGTTGACAGGGAGCGGTAGAACCATTAAATTCGTCCTGCTTGATGAACCGGTATTTTTTAACCTTAATATAGATTAGAGACAGCGTTGTGAGGTGTTGCCATGCCAGTGTATGAGTATGAGTGCGGAGGGTGCGAAAAGGTCTTTGAAGTGCAACAGCGCATTGCCGATGAACCGCTGGCCTCCTGCCCTGATTGTGGCGGGGAGGTCCGTAAGCTGATTTCCATGAGTTCTTTTCAGTTAAAAGGCAGCGGGTGGTATAACGACGGGTACAGCGGCCGGTCTAACGATAAGGCCGCGCCCTGTGCGCCGCCCCCTTCGGCCGGTAAGGATGCCGTGGCCACCCCACCCTGCGGCGGCGGTGCTTGCAGCAACTGTCCTGCCGCGTCCTGATTTTTTTTTCGTCCTTGTTCGTAACCCGGCCTAGCGCCGGGTTTTTTGTTTGCCGCATTGTGCCGCCAGGTACGGCTATCCCGGGTTAGGACGATCAGGGCTTGGTGATAATGGCCATGGCGTCACCGTAGGAGAAGAACCGGTAACCTTTGGCGACCGCCTCCCGGTACGCGGCCAGGATTCTCTGGTGGCCGGCCAAGGCTGACACCAGGAAGAGCAGTGATGATTTCGGCAGGTGGAAATTGGTGATCAGGTTGTCCACTACCCTGAATTGAAATCCGGGATAGATGAAAAGATCGCATTCGCCGGTCAGAGGGCGTACCTGGCCTTGTCCGTCGGCTGCAAATTCAAGGGTGCGCACCGTGGTTGTCCCCACCGCCCAGATTCTGCCCCCCGCGGCCTTGACCCGGTTGATCGTTGCCGCGGTGGCTGCCGAGACTTCCACCGTTTCCCGGTGAATGATATGCTCGCGGATGTCCTCGGTCCGGACCGGCGCAAAGGTGCCATAGCCGACATGGAGCATGATGCTGGCCATCTCTATCCCTTTGGCGGTGATGCTGGCAAGCAGTTTGTCGCTGAAATGCAGGCCGGCCGTGGGGGCGGCCACCGAGCCGGTGTGGTGGGCGTAGCGGGTCTGATATCGGTGCAGGTCCTCACCTGAGCTGCCGTGCGGGCGACTGATGTAGGGAGGCAGCGGCATCTGGCCATGCTGCTCCAGAAGGGTCTCCAGAGTATGACCTTCGTCCGACTGGTACTGGAGGGTGACCTGCGCTTTGCCGTCCTCGAAAAAACCATCGATCCGTGCCCTGAGATTTTCACTGAAATGGAGCAGGTCGCCAGGTTTGGGTCGTTTGGAACTTTTTATCAAAGCTGGGGCCGTGGCTTCCTGCCATGGGGCCGACAGTTTATCGGCGGGTGCGGCCTGCGGAAAGGAGAGGAGGAAGAGTTCAACTTTGCCGCCGGTCTGTTTGCGGCCGAGCAGGCGGGCCGGAAAAACCTTGGTGTTGTTGAGCACCAGAAGATCGGATTCCCGAAGCCTGTCGATGAGGTCGGTAAACTGCTGGTGGGCGAGGGCGGCTTGGGCGGTGTCGAGGACCAGCAGGCGGGAGCGATCACGCTCCGGTGCAGGGTATTGGGCGATTCGCTCCGCCGGCAGATCGTAATCGTAATCGTCCAGACGATGGGGATAATTATGCATGGGAAACAGGGCAATAAGCAGAGGCCAGGTGATTTTGTTGCAAAGCCCGATAACCTACTTTACATTGGCCGAAAAGTCTTGGTCCAATTTGTTTGCGGAAACAAAATCGAAACCACCCGACACACTGCATGCAGTAACTTTAAAACCCCTTGCCGGTCTGAATGCAACTCGACCTGGTCCCCTCCCTTCCATACATTGGTTCCTTTTTTCATCGCGTTATGTATTTAATTACTGCTGCCACCGCCTTTGAAATGGAGGCTTTCTGTCGAGCCTGTTCGTCGGGCGTGCGCTTTGAACAGCTGCTGACCGGTATTGGTCCGGTCGAGGCCGCTGTTCAGGTGACCGCGTATCTGGCCAGGGCTTCCACCGCATTCAAGGGCGTGGTCAACCTGGGGGTGGCGGGGGCGTACCTGCACGACCACCAACCAGGTGCCGAACTGCTTGAGGTCTGCCTGGCCGAACGCGAGGTGCTGGGCGATCTCGGGATTTGTTATCAGGATGCGGTGGAACCCTTGCGGGGGGCATCGTTTGAAATTTTCGATACCTTTCAGCTGAATACCCACCTGCTGCACCGGGCGGAATCCCTGCTCGCCGGTGCAAAGATTGCTGTCCGGCGCGGGACCTTTGTCACGGTGAGTTGCGTCAGCGGCTCCCGGCAGCGGGGTACACTGCTGGCTCGGCAGCATCGGGCTCTCTGCGAGAATATGGAAGGCGCGGCCGTGGCCCGGGTCTGTGTGCAGTTTGGTCTGCCGCTGCTTGAGCTGCGTTGCATCTCCAATCTGGTCGAGGATCGTAAGCTAGAGAGCTGGCAATTAAAAAAGGCCAGTGCCCGCTGCGGCGAAGCCGCGGCGCTGGTCCTGGAAGGACTTTCGCATGACTGAAAACCGGAACGTCTCGCTGGGCTTTTCCCCTTGTCCCAATGATACCTACATCTTTCACGGACTGGTCCATGGCCGGGTGCCGTTAGCCGGGATGGACTTGGCCGAGCCGTTGCTGGAGGATGTGGAAACGCTCAATGATTGGGCGCAGGCCGGGCGGCTTGACGTGACCAAGCTTTCCTTTCATGCTCTGGGACATGTGCTTGACCGTTATGCCCTGCTTCGGGCCGGGGCAGCGCTGGGTCGGGGCTGCGGCCCCCTGCTGATCACCGGAGAGGGCGACAAACCGGTCAAAGTCAGTGACTGGACAATTGCCATCCCCGGCACCTTGACCACTGCGGCCCTGCTGCTGCGCCTCTATCAGCCGGCTTGCCGCAATCTGGTGGTCCTTCGATTTGACCGGATCATGGAGGCCATCGCCAGTGGCGCGGTCGACGGCGGGGTGGTTATTCACGAAAGCCGATTCACCTACCAGCAGCTGGGGCTACGCTGCGTCGAGGATCTGGGCCAGTGGTGGGAGCGCACCACCGGCCTGCCGATTCCTTTGGGGTGCATCGCCGTGAAAAAAAGTTTGGCTCCGGCGCACCGTGAAGCCATCGATGCCGCGATCGGCGCCAGCATCCGTTGGGCCGATGCCCATCCCAACGACGGTTGGGCGTATATTCAGGCCCATGCCCAGGAAATGGATCCGGCGGTGATTCGCAATCATATCGGGCTGTACGTCAATCAATATTCCCGGGATCTCGGCGACGAGGGATTGCATGCCGTGCGTGAATTGCTGCGGCGCGGCGCGGCCGCCGGCCTTTTTCCCCAGGGATCGGACTGGCCATGATTCCCGAAAGCCCGGAGGCGGCAACCCCGGTTTGGGGGTGCGTGCTGATCGGCGGCAGAAGCAGCCGCATGGGGACGCCCAAACATCTGATCGAGCAGGAGGGGC
>CAIMMA010000795.1 GCA_903842475.1 uncultured bacterium | reverse complement strand
TAAAAGGAATGATTATTGAGAGATATCAATAATTTAAGAAATGGTTAAACAGACGGGAAAGAGGGAAGGACCTGAGTTGAGAGATCTTGTTACATTTAACATCCTCCCCGGCCTGAATGCCGGAGAGGATGTTAAGGTTCCGTCAAGCACAATAATTTCTGCAAATTTTCCTTTACTACTTTTTGATCTTTTGCGGAAAGGCTACCAATTTTTTTAAGTATTAAGCGACTATCTAATGTAAATATCTTCATCCTAATTTTTGAGGGTGCAGAAAGGCCAGATTTTTGAATGCTACTGATATGAACATCAAGAGGCCATTCTGGATTATTTGCACTTGTGATCATCGATAAAACGCAGTTGTCGGTAGCATCGTTAAAAAAATGATTTGATAAAACAAGAGCCGGTCGTTTTTTGTCACTATCTTGATCTGTAAATGGAAAGGGAACAGCAACGATATCAAACATTTTATAAATCACGGTAAGCCTCTTCATCGTTACTTGAAAACCATTCAGAAAGCGTACCTTCCAGTGCAAATGCGAATTCAAAATCAATTGGAGTCGCCTTGCGAATCTCAACCTTGTTGTTTTCTCTTATTTCAAAAGCTACCGAATCACCGGGTTTGAGATTTAAATATTTTCTTACTTTTTCAGGTATAGTTGCCTGGCTCTTGGTAGTAAGCTTGCTCGTAGTGATAGTTTCCATAGGGAGCCTCTGTTAAATATATTTTTTATAGTAATACGGTATTACCGTAATGCGGTATTACGATTATGTCAACTTTTTCCGAGCCGTTTACCTTCCCAAGCATCGCTCACCACCTGCAGATAGATTTCCGTTGTTTTGGAGCCGGTTTTGCCTGCCCGCAATTCCTCCCCGGCTGGAGCCAGGCCAGGGGGATCCTTGTGAGAATTTCATGCAGCCTTTTGGACTTGCAAGGTCTTTCTTTTTCTTCCGGGCAACTGGAACGGTGCGAGAAATAGCTTTCACAAATAGCCTCCAGGATCGATTCTTTCAAAAATACTCTGTGCAGTTGGCGCTGAAAATACGAAAATATTTACGCAAAGTTCTTCCATCTGTTTGATATTATAAATATCTTATTCTATACGGATTCAATGGGCTGGTGCTGTTAAAAAAGGTAACAACGGCACCATGGCAAGCTGCTGCTTCCGTCATAATCCTAGCTTAAAACACCAAAAGAAGTAATTTCACCTTTCTGTTAAAACTCCGCCCGCCAAACTTTCATTATCCCATCCACAATTGTGACGTTTTCCCGTCGTAACGTAAATAGTAGGATCCCAGGCTCAAGAAAAAAGTGAGAGGGGGATGTTTCAGTGGCAGTTCGGATGCCGCTGTCCTGAAAACAGCGGCATCCGAAAGGAGGGGGTATTGCGAAAAGCTTACATGGAACGCCGGTACTGGCCGCCGACCTCGTAAAGGGTTTCGGTGATTTGCCCCAGCGAGCAGACCCGGACTGCATCGATCAACACCGCAAAGACATTGTCGTTGTTGATCACCGTCTGTTTGAGCTTGGCCAGCATCGGAGCCGCGGCCGAACGGTTGCGGGCCTGGAAATCGCGCAACCGTTTGATCTGACCTTCCTTTTCCTCCTCGGTCGAACGGGCCAGCTCAATCTCGATCGGCTCATCGCCCTTGGGGTTGAGGAAGGTGTTAACCCCGATGATCGGATAAGAGCCGTCGTGCTTCTTGTATTCGTAAAACAGCGATTCCTCCTGAATCCGGCTGCGCTGATAGCCGGTCTCCATGGCTCCTAAAACACCGCCGCGGGAGGCAATGGCCTCAAACTCCGCCAGCACCGCCTCCTCGACCAGATCGGTCAGTTCGTCGATGATGAACGCCCCCTGGTTGGGATTCTCGTTCATCGCCAGGCCCCACTCGCGGTTGATGATCAGCTGGATGGCCATGGCCCGGCGCACCGATTCTTCGGTGGGGGTGGTGATCGCCTCGTCATAGGCATTGGTGTGCAGGCTGTTGCAGTTGTCGTAGATAGCGATCAGGGCCTGCAGGGTGGTGCGGATATCGTTGAAGGCCATTTCCTGGGCATGGAGGGTGCGGCCCGAGGTCTGGATGTGATACTTCAGCTTCTGCGAGCGCTCGTTGGCGCCGTACTTGTTCTTCATGGCCACGGCCCAGATGCGGCGGGCCACCCGGCCGATCACCGAGTATTCCGGCTCCATGCCATTGGAGAAGAAAAAGCTCAAGTTGGGGGCGAAATCGTCGATTTGCATGCCGCGCGCCAGGTAGGCTTCGACGTACGTAAAGCCGTTGG
>CAIMMA010000794.1 GCA_903842475.1 uncultured bacterium | reverse complement strand
TCCGCATACCCCAGCACCCTGAGACAGGATGGGTTGACAAAGGTACAATTGCCCTGGAGATCAACGCCATAGATTGCTTCTGCCGTCGAGTCGAGCAGTAGACGGACCTTTTCATTGCTCATCTTCAAGGCCTCAGTTGCCTCTATACGACCGGTGATGTCGGTGTGAGTCCCCGCCGCACGAACCGCCTTGCCGTTCTCGTCTCTCTCGACAACTTTTCCCCTGTCGAGAATCCAGACGATGTCGCCGGTTTTAGTGAACATGCGGTATTCGATTTCAAAGGATGGCGTAGTCCCATCGAAGCATTTATCCAACGCTTCATAAGCCAATACCATATCTTCAGGATGAACAAGCCTCTCCCAGGTTTTCACGGTCGTTGGAGACAGTTCCTCCAATGAGTAACCAAGCATCTCTGTCCATCGATAATTGATCGTCATCGTGCCACTGGGGATATTCAACTCCCAGATCCCGTCATTGCTTCCGAAAAGTATGTCGGTCAATCGTTGCCGTTCACTTCCCAACTCTTTCGTCCGCTCGGTTACCCTGCACTCAAGATTTTCATTTAAGCTTTTCAAACGGTCCAAAGACTGCTGACGCTCCTTCCAGGCCAGCAGAAGAAATCGCGCCGCGAACAAGGTGCTGATCATAAAAAGAGTACACATTGCTAGCAGCTTTGCCGACTCACGGTACCAGGAGCTCAGGTAATCATGGGGAGCCATGCCGCAATTGATAAACAGAGGGTAATTCTTAATTTTACGGTAGGAGAACAGGCGTTCAATCCCGTCAATCTTGCTAACAGTACTGTAAGTGGCAGACAGTTGTCCTCCTTGCACCATATTTACAAACCCCTGAGAGACGGCCAAAGTTCCTGGTGTGCTGGTTTCTGTCTCGGGATAGCGTGAAATAATCGTCAAGTCTTCACCGCGCAGCGTAATGATGCCGTGCTTGTCGATCTGCAGTGTGGAAAAAAGATTTTTGAAATAATCAAGCGCGATATTGCCGTGAATGACACCTGCAAAGGAACCATCGGGGGCATTGACTCGGCGGGCGACGATAATGATCCATTTTTTCGATACCCGGCCGAGTAACGGTTTGGATATGGTCATATCGAGACTTGGGTTATCGCGCAGGGCAATAAAATAATCCCTGTCGGCCACATTGGCTATTCTATCGTCATTTTTAACCCCGTACAGAATGTTGCCCTTCTCATCTGCCATTCGCAGATTGGTCAATCCCGGGATTCTTTTCAATATGTTCGCCAGATGCGCGTCAAATGCGCTTTTATCAATCACGCCGGTCGCCAAGTGCCGTTCGGCTTCAGCTTTTTCGGCTACCAACGCCAGATCAACCGCGCTGAGGACTCCATCAATGTTTTTTTCCAGGATAAGTGTAATATTTTCCGTTGTAACCTTTGCCTGATTGTCGTACTGAATTTTTCCTGTGTAGGCAGAATAGCCGGCAAGAAATATAACAAGGAAATTGATGGCTATTGTTCCGTATACAAGACGGCTTTTGAATGAAGAAAATAGAGTATTCATGATCCGCCCCTTTCCTTGATCGCTGTTTGGCACCTGGAAGATTTCCTGAATTCAGCCTTGGAGTTTGCATCCGGGAGCAATGTAACCAATGGCTGACGTTGATGTCCACTTATTCCACACCAAGATAGTATTGGTATTG
>CAIMMA010000793.1 GCA_903842475.1 uncultured bacterium | reverse complement strand
TGCCATTACTGCGGCTTGCGCGCCGCCAATCATCGGATCGACCGGTACCGCATGACCGCTGCCGAGATTGTTTGCTGCGCCGAGCAGGCTGTTGCCCTGGGGTACGGCACTTTGGTGCTCCAGTCGGGTGAGGATGAACAAATTGAGGTCGGTTGGCTGGTTGATCTCATCGGCCATGTCAAAGCCACCACGCCGCTGGCCCTGACCCTCAGCCTGGGCGAACGAAGCGAGGCCGACCTGCGGGCCTGGAAGGCGGCTGGGGCCGACCGGTATCTCCTGCGGTTCGAGACCTCGGATATGGCCTTGTATCGCAAGATTCATCCCGATCGTGGCGACACTAGTTCCGATCGGTTGGCCCTTCTCCGGCTCCTGCGCCGTCTGGGCTACGAGACCGGCAGCGGGGTCATGGTCGGCATTCCCGGGCAGCATTTCGCGACCTTGGCCGATGATATTTTTTTGTTTCAGGAGTTGGATCTTGATATGATCGGCATTGGCCCCTTTATACCCCACCCCGATACGCCGCTGGGGCGACAGGTTCCTTCAGGATTGCCGAAGGGCGAGCAGGTGGAAGCCACCCTTGCCATGACCTGCAAGGCGGTGGCCCTGGCCCGGATCGTCCGGCCGGATGCTAACATCCCCGCCACCACGGCGGTCGCGGTGATGGATGCCGGGTTGGGCAGGGCGCTGGCCCTGCAATGCGGCGCCAATGTGATCATGCCGAACCTGACGCCCCTGCACTATCGGGAACGCTATGCTATTTATCCCGGCAAGGCCGATCAGACGGAGGCCGCCGACCAAAGCGACCGACAAATCCGCGAACAAATTGGGGCGCTTGGCCGTCGGGTCGGCATTGGGCCGGGCGGACGGCAGCAGCGTGGAGGGCGCGTTGCATGAGTGAACCCAATTTGCTACAGGTCACGGTTTGCATGGGCAGTTCCTGTTTTTCCCGCGGCAACGACGGCCGGGCGATTGAAACCATCCGCCAGTGCGCCGAGACCGCCGGATTGGTCGCTGAAATCTCGGGGCACCTCTGCGAAGACCAATGCACCTGCGGCCCGCATATCACCATCGAAGGCACCTTGTATTCCAATGTCCAAGTGTCCTGTATCCCCGAACTCCTCAAACACCATCTTGCCCGAGGCAAGGAGGAGCACGATGGCTAGCCTGCCGCCTATCTATACTGAAAAACACGAATGCCAGGATTGTTACAAATGCGTGCGCCAGTGTCCGGTCAAGGCGATCAAGGTCCAGGATGCCTATGCCACCATTGTGCCCGAGATGTGCGTCTATTGCGGCCACTGCGTTGCCGTCTGCCCCAATGCGGCCAAGCATGTCCGCAACGATCTGGCCCGTGCCCGACACCTGGTCAGGTTGCCGCAACGGGTCTTCGTCTCGCTGGCCCCATCCTGGCTCACGGAATTTGGTTCGGTACCGGTAGCGCATCTGATCGCTGCACTGAAAAAACTTGGATTTGCCGGGGTCTCCGAAACCGCGCTCGGCGCCCAGCAGGTTAGTGCCCATGTCGCCCGGGCCCTGCAGGAGGAGCCGTCCCGTTTGCTTTTGAGCTCGGCTTGCCCCACGGTGGTGGCCTATATTCAGAAACACCGGTCGCAGTTGGCGGTCTCGGTCACCGGCTTGTTCTCCCCCTTGTTGGCCCATTGCCGGATGCTGCGCAGGCAATATGGCCAATCCATCGGCATTGTCTTTATCGGTCCCTGTATCGCCAAAAAAATCGAGGCCGACGACAACCCGGCACTGCTCGACATGGCGCTCACCTTTGAGGATCTCCGTCACTGGCTGGCAGCCGAACGGATTGATCTCAGCACCCTGGTGCCGGGGGCGGACGATGTATTTGTGCCGCAGGGGGCGGAAGAAGGCGTGCTCTACCCGGTTGACGGCGGGATGATCGCCGGCATTCAGGCGCATTGCGCCGTGGATAATGGAGCTTTCATGAGTTTTTCAGGGTTGGCTGCGGTGGAGAAGGCCTTGGACGGCCTGGAAGATATGGATCCCCGCCAGTCTCTTTTTTTAGAGTTGCTCGCCTGCGAGGGGGGCTGCATTAACGGACCCAAAGTCAGCCGTCAGGGCAGCACGGTTGCCAAACGGCATCGGATTTTACATCATGCCCGTTTTCCCGATGGCCAGGCGGTGCCCCGGCAGCCGGAAATCGATATCAGCTGCCCGGTCATCCCCCTACCGCTGGATCATACCCCACCCACCGAAACCCAGATCAGCGAGGTGCTCCGTTCCATCGGCAAACGCTCGCTGGAAGACGAGCTTAACTGCGGTGGCTGCGGCTACGACTCCTGCCGTGAATTTGGCAAGGCCCTGATCGCCGATCGCGCCGAACGGGCGATGTGCGTCTCCTGGATGCGGCAGCTGGCCTTTAAAAAAGCCAATGTCCTGATCCACAAGATGCCTTCGGCGGTGGTCATTGTCGACAGCGACCTGCGAGTTCTGGAATGCAATGAGGCCTTTCTCTCAATTATCAGCCACCAGGACGCGGCCATCCTTCCGGCGGCGGTCGAGGGCGTCTCCCTGGCCGTGCTCCTGCCCTTTGCCAATCTGTTTGCCAGCGTTCTTAAAAACGGCATGGATATCATCGACCGCGATATCCGCTTCCTCGACACCATCCTCCATCTTTCGATTTTCACCATCGAGCCGCATACCGTGGTCGGGGCAATTATCCAGGATATCACCCGGCCGGCGGTGCAGAAGGAACAGGTGGTCAAGCGCGCCCGGGAGGTCATTCGAAAAAACCTGGCCACGGTCCAGAAAATCGCTTATCTCCTCGGAGAAAACGCGGCGGAATCGGAGGTGACCCTCAATAGCATCATCGAATCGTTCACCGCCGCCCAGATGAATGAAGACGAAGAGGATAACGAGGGCGGCGCGCATGGCTGAAACGGCCTTTATTGACGTTGACCATGCCCAGCGCTGCAAGAACCGTCAGTCCATCTGCGGCGATGTGTTTCTATCCCAGCGGATCAAGGAAGAGGGCAGGGTGCTCGCCGTCCTTTCCGACGGCTTGGGCTCCGGGGTCAAGGCCTCGGTACTCGCCACGCTCACTGCCTCGATGGCCCTTAAATTCGCTTCAGCCTGTACCGATACCCGTATCTGGGCGCGTTCGATCATGGACACCTTGCCCATCTGCGAGGTCCGTAAAATCAGTTATTCGACCTTTAC
>CAIMMA010000792.1 GCA_903842475.1 uncultured bacterium | reverse complement strand
TGGCTTGATCTCGGACACCTGCGCGGTTATCTTCTGTGTCATTGGGAACCTTGTCTTCTCGTTTATTGTTGCCTAAGTAACTACAATATAACGGTTTACAAGGTTCCTTTCCATCTTTTCTCGGTGCTTTTACAAGCTAAAAATCACATGCTAAACTCGAGTTAGATTAAAACCTTTACCTCAAGCTATAAGTAAACATCAATAATCTATAAACATCTATTTTTGTTGAGAAATACCCCCGAACCTTGACTGGCTCGGGGGTTCCTATTTCCCCCCAACCATAGGCACCGGGCCGGGGTCCGTTGGGACGTAAACGTTGAGTGAAGGCCAGACGGTGAAAACCCGGGTTGGGGAAATGAAGCTGAATGTCCCGCAGGTTCGCGGTGGGGTTGAGTTCTATCCGAGTTGTTTAAAGAAGGGCTTGAGAAGCGAGCGGGCGATGAATGCAACTCCCGATCTATGGCGATGACAGTGTGAAATCCATCAATGCAGAGAAGACGCCGAACAAGCCGCCCGAATAGATTTCGTAACCCGCGCCGCCAGCGGTGATTTCCGTGATAGCCAACGCGCAATTGCTGACTTCGCAACCCCGAGTTTCTGAAGGCTGACATGCAGGTGCTCCCGGTGATCCTGCTGGTGTATTTTTTCCTGTGGACGATATTGAAGCGTCGCAGCAAAAAGGGTTGATGGATGTCATTCGGCAAAAAGTTGAACGAGTTGTTTTGGCGGTGTTTTCCATGGGCGTTTATGCTGATGGGACTTGTGGCCATGGGCTTTTGTACGCGGGAAATCGTCCGCGGTTGGCAGAGTGCGGACTGGCCGGTTGCGGAGGGGCGGGTTGAAGGCACGGACGTGGAGGTGGCAAACAACGAGACCGGCAACGAAGCCAGCTATGCCGTGGGGGTGCGGTATGTATTCACCGTGAACGGGCGGGAATACCGCGGGAACAGGCTCTCATTTGGCAAGCCGGTGTTCAATTCGCAGGAGGACGCCAAGACTGAGGCGGCACACTACCCGGCTGGCATGGCGGTTAAGGTTCACTACTATGCCAAGACGCCGGAATTGTGCGTTCTCAAGCCCGGTTCGCGCGGTACGGTTTGGATTGGATTCGTGATCGGCGCAGCCTTTTTCCTCATGGGGATCGGGGTTTTCTTTCTACTCCGAAAAGTAAAAAACAAGGCGCGAGTGGCGCCCAAACCCAAAACGGTTCCCTGGGAGCACCGCCGCTGGCGCGGGGGTGTAGCGCGGGGGGAGAATGTCTGGGTGCCGGGAGTGGTGTGCCTGGTTGTCGGTGGTGCCCTTTTGGCCGTGACCACCGCGATTGCCGTCGCGGGAGGGAAACGTATTCTGCACGAGGGCTGGGTCTCTATCTTATTTGTGCTGTCTTTCATGATGTTCGGGATCGGCACTCTGATTGGGGCTTTCATTGCCCTGGCACGCGGATGGCGGTTCGGCAAAACACGGGTGCGGATGGCGACGGTGCCGGGCGTCATTGGTGGACATTTCTCCGGCGAGGTCGAGTTGCCGGATTCGCTTCCGTCCAATGCGGATGTGTACCTTGAACTGCTTTGCGAGGTGACACGCTCCGCGCCAGCGCGTGGCAACGATGACAGCGGCTCGACCTCCGTTTCCAATGAATGGTCTCAGAAGATTTGCACGGGGCCGGGCGACCGGCACTGCCGCAACCGCCAATGGAGCCTTCCTTTCAATTTTACCATTCCGTACAAAACAAATGGAAATGAAGTCCTGCACGATGAGACCGACGATGGCAAGCTTGAGGGCGACATCACCGTCAAGTACAAGTGGCACCTGTGTGTGACCGCCAAGCTTCCGGGGCCGGACTTGAACCTCAAGTTCCATGTGCCGGTGTTCAAGACCGAGGCGAGCAATCGCACGCTTGAGCATGTCCCGGAAGCCGGGGCGGATCTGCCGTTGGATCAGTATCTGGAGATGAAGGACGAGAAGCGGCGTGTCCGAGTCGAGGGCGGTCCGCATGGTCCGGTGTTTGTCGGGGCGGTCAGGCCGGTCATGTGGACAGTCGTTTTGCCGTTTGGCATTCTCGGTGCTGCGTTTGCTGCCGCCGGCACAGGCGTTCCAATCTTGGTCTTGACAGAGTCCGGTCTGGCCAAGGGATTGCATGTCCCCAAAGATGGGATGGATGCGCTTGGCCTGCTACTGCCGCTGGCGTTTATCGCCATTCCATTGCTCATTGCGATGGTATGCTTCGCGTTTGGCGCGTTTCTTTCTATGCTCACCATCCGCAGCTTCATCTCCCGCCGGACTTGGGTGGAACGTGGCAGGGTCTGCCAGACGCGGGCGTTTTTGGGCGTTCCGCTGCCATCGCGTTCCGTGCCGTGCGACAGCGTTGAGCGTGTGGATACCAACGGCAGTTCTTCCAGCGATGGCAAATC
>CAIMMA010000791.1 GCA_903842475.1 uncultured bacterium | reverse complement strand
TCTTCTCTGGCATCCGGTCGCTCAGCGTCAGGATGCGACCTCGCTGGGCGATAAGGTGCAGTATCAGGTGTATCGCAAAACTGGCGATGCCGCCTTTGCCAAGGTGGGATCGTCGATCGCGGCGACCAGTTACCTCGACACCGGGGTTGAGAACGGCAAGGTGTATAGGTACCAGGTCCAGGCGCTGGCCATCGGCAAGGAAGGGACCGTCATCGGCGGTTTGATGAGCACCATGGTCGACGCCACCCCGCTGGACAAGACCGCGCCTCCTCCTCCCGTAGATGTGCAGGGGCTCAGGACCGAGGTCGGGGTGAAGATCTTCTGGAGCAATGTCGAGGGCAGCGATCTGGGCGGGTATCGGGTCTATCGACGGACAGCAGGCGAATCCAAGGGCAGGTTAGCTGGCGAGGTCCAGTTGCCGTATACGCTGTTTGTTGACCAGGCTGCCCCGCCGACTGCGGAGCTTTTCTATTCCGTGACCAGTATCGATACCCAGAATCCGGCCAACGAGAGCGCCAAATCCTCCGAGGTGAAAATTGCCGAGTGAGGAGGCGAGGATGCCGAATATGTTCATGAAAGACCTCGAATGGCCGATCCCGTTTTGCAAAATGAACGGAGCGGGTAACGATTTTGTCATCATTGACCATCGAACGCCGCTGATCCCCGGAGAGCGGATGGCCGAGTTCGCCCGCCTGGTCTGCCGGCGGAAATTTTCGGTGGGCGCGGATGGTTTGTTTCTGATCGAGCCTTCGGAGATCGCCGATTTCAAGTGGCGTTTTTTCAACGCTGATGGTTCGGAAGCGGCGATGTGCGGCAATGGCGCCCGGTGTGTCGCCCGGTTCGCCGCCCTGCACGGCATAGCCACCACCCCGATGCGTTTCGAGACCCTGGCCGGGATCATTGAGGCCACGGTCGCCGATACCGAGGTGACGATCACCATGACCCCGCCCCACTCGTTCCGGTTCGACCAGCCGGTGGAGGTTGCCGGGCAATCGCTGGTGGTGCATGGAGTGGATACCGGGGTGCCCCATATCGTGCTCTTTGTCGATCAGCTCGATACGGCCGACGTGGTCGGTTTGGGGCGGCTGCTCCGCCATCATCCCCTGTTCGGCCCGTCCGGCACCAATGTCAACTTTGTCGGCCGCTGCGGACAGGGGTGGGGGGTGCGGACCTATGAACGCGGGGTCGAGGATGAGACCATGGCCTGCGGCACCGGCGTGGTCGCCGGGGCGTTGATCGCCGCCGCCAAGGGGCGCGCCGTTTCGCCGGTGGCCATGGTAACCGCCGGCGGGATTGGTTTGTCGGTCCAGTTTGCAACCGGCAAGGAAGATGGGATTGAGCAGGTGCAGCTCAAAGGCCCGGCACAGCTCGTGTACCGGGGGCAACTGACCGCCGAGGCACTGCTCGATTGACCGACCTGCCGACCATTCGGGGCCGCTGTACCAGTGAGAAAAGAATGGCGAAGGTAGAGAGGTTGTGAAGCGGTCGTTTGTTTGGTCGCAAAAGATGACACGGCAGCGACTCGCATCGGGCGCTTAGGTCGCAGGCTTTCACAGGGGTACATCCTGTAAACACACCGTGCCGCGGCGTGCCAAGAAGGAAGAAAAGGAGAAGAGTATGAAGAAATTTGAGGGAGCCATCACCGCACTCGTTACGCCCATGCTGCACGGCCAAATCGATGAACAAGGGTTGGTCGACATGATCGAGTTTCAGATCGCCGGCGGTATCCACGGCATTGTGCCCTGCGGGACCACCGGCGAATCGGCGACGCTGAGTTTTGATGAGCATAAGCGGGTGATCGAGTTGACCGTCAAGACGGTGGGCGGCCGGGTGCCGGTGATTGCCGGGACCGGCGCCAACAACACCCTGGAAGCCATCGAGTTGACCGAGTCGGCGAAAG
>CAIMMA010000790.1 GCA_903842475.1 uncultured bacterium | reverse complement strand
GCAGTCGCAACGATCACAGAGCACGGTTGCCCCCTCCGAAGCTGCCAGCACCTGGGCCCCGCAGGCCGGCAGGTGCCCTTCTCGAAGCCGAGCCATGATCGGCGCAAATCGGTCGGCAAGTCCGGTTTCAGCGGTGATCACCCCGCCGGCATCCTGATCCCGCAGCACCAACAGGGCCGACGGGCTGCCCCCCTCGCCGGTCAATCGGTCGCAGATGCCCTGCAGCAGGTTAGCCAGGTCCCGTTCCTGGAGCAGGAACCGACAGACGGCATAGGCGGCCATGAGGAGGCCTGACGTTGATTTCATTGGGGTCAGAGGAAGCATACAATTGTTGGAGGCCCTGGGTGCACAACAAAAAAAACCGGGAGTTCGTTTGCTGCCTTTTCATGCAGCGGCTGCAGATACGACATTTTTTCAGGCAACCCTTGGGGGTGCATCGCCCTCAGCTTATATTATAACTTTTCAGCTTGTTCAAGAGCGTCTTGCGGGTTATCTGCAAACGACGGGCGGCCTCACTGCGATTACCGCCGGTTTCTTCCAGCGTCTTGAGGATCAGGATTTTCTCAGCCTCCTTGAGGGTGGCTGGCTCCTCGATCTCCCTGGGGGCGTTGATTCCCGCCCATCGCTGAATTGCCAACGGCAGGGCCCCGACATCCAGATACTCGCCCCGCATCAGGATGACGCCACGCTCGATGGCGTGCTCCAATTCACGGACATTACCCGGCCAGGGATACCGATTGAGGATGTCCATACACTCGGGCGTGACCCCGCTGACCAGCCGGTTGTTTTTTTCGGCAAAACCGCGGAGAAAATAACCGGCAAGCAGCGGCAGATCCCCCTGGCGCTCCCGGAGCGCCGGCACCTTGATCTCCACCACATTGAGCCGGTAGTATAGATCTTCGCGGAAACGGCCGGCGGCGACTTCCTCCTCCAGGTCCCGGTTGGTGGCCACCAGAATGCGCACATCCACCTTGATCGTTTCCTGACCGCCCACCCGCTGCAGCTCATGCTCCTGGAGGACGCGGAGGAGTTTGGCCTGCATGCCCGGCGAGGTCTCGCCAATCTCGTCGAGGAACAAGGTGCCGCCATGCGCCTGGACAAACCGTCCTTCCCGGCGGCGGTCCGCCCCGGTAAAGGCCCCCCGTTCATGGCCGAACAGCTCGGATTCGAGCAGGCTTTCAGCCAGCGCGGCACAGTTGACCTTGACCAGCGGCCCCTTGTGCCGCAAACTTTTATGATGGAGCGCCGCGGCTACCAATTCCTTGCCGGTGCCCGATTCACCGCTGATCAACACGGTCGCCTCGGTGGGGGCCACATGGACGATCAAATCCCACAGCGCCTGCATCGGCATCGATTTGCCGATGATCCGGCCCTCGTCGCCAAACGGCTGCCCCAGCTCAAGCACCTCTTCCTCCTGCTGGCGATGCCCCATGGCCACCTCAAGGGTGGTGCGCAGTCGGTCGAAATCGAGCGGCTTGGTCAGATAATCGTGCGCGCCCTGCTTGATAGCGGCCACGGCGCAGTCCACCGAGGAAAAAGCGGTCATGATCACCACCGGGATAGCCGGATTGATTGCATGGATGCGTTTCAGGGCCTCCATGCCGTCCATGATGGTCATGCGCACATCCATGAGAATGGCATCAAAGGGCCCCTGCTCCACCGCGGCCACGGCGGTAGAGCCGTCGTCCGCCTCTTCGGCATCCCAGCCCCATTCGGCAAACAGCGAACGAAGCATGAAGCGGTGCACCCGTTCGTCGTCAACAATCAGAATCTTTGCTCTAACCTCTACGCCCACGTTTGTTCATCCTTTGCAAAAAGTAATCAATTCTTCAATCATATCTTGAATATAGTAGCATTAAACTGCTACAGTGTGCAAATGGAACATACGCTTGTCATCAAAAAGGTCATCACCGGCGGCAAAGGGCTGGCCACGCTCCCGGACGGCATGGTGCTCATGGTTCCGGCGGTCCTGCCGGGCGAGACCGTGCTGGTCCGCGAAACCAGGACGCGCAAGGGATACAAGGAAGCCGAACTGGTTCGGATTCTCGAGGCGGCGCCGGAACGGATCGCCCCGCCCTGCCCGTATTACCTGGACTGCGGCGGCTGCGATCTCCAACACGGAACCTATCCGGCGCAACTGGGCATCAAAGGGCAGATCCTCCACGAAACTTTGGAACGGGCCCACCTCGAACTCCCCGCCGGCCAGCCCGGCCCGACCCTGCCCTCGCCCACCGCCTTCGGATACCGGCACCGGGTGCGGCTGCACCTCGACCCGGCCGGCCAGCTCGGCTTCCATCAAAACACCAGCAACCG
>CAIMMA010000789.1 GCA_903842475.1 uncultured bacterium | reverse complement strand
TTTTTGAAACCGATTGGGCCTGGGTCTTATATCTCGACAAAGGCGCTTGCGGTGTGGGCCATAAGCCTGGAAAAACCTTTCATGTCTGGCCGGTTGGCTGGCTCCGCCGCTAGCTCCATCTCGCCTGACAGTCCCCTGAACAAGGGGAGACTGCCAGGCAAGACCGATCTTAGTTGTCGTTCATTCTTTGCTGATACACGCTGCCGGGCACGACCCAATGGCCTCATCGACACATGACTCGTCGGCATTGGCGTCGTCTTTCACAAATGCCTTTCCCGAATCACCGTCAAAATCAAACACCGCCGGGCAGATTTCAACGCATGCTTCGCAGCCCAAACATTCTTCCTGATCAATCACAACTTGCTGTGCCATGGCTTTCTCCTCATTACTTGGTTGTCTTTCTTGTTTTCCAGCAATGGCGCTCATCGCCATCATGCCCACGCAAACAAACGACGCTGCCCCTGCAGCGAGCGAAATGGGTCGCATCCTGGCCGACTTTAAGGCCTCCTGAATGTGTACCTTCCAACGATTATCTCGGCAAGCCCTTTGACGCCGGGGAACTCGGGGCCCGGGTCAATGTCGGATTCCGCATGGTCGAAATGCAGGCGACGCTGATTGAAAGCCGCGAAGCCCTGGCTCACCAGGCCACCCACGATCCGCTGACCGGCATGTTCAACCGCCGCGCCATCCTCGATCATCTCAATAAACAACTGTCCCAAGCCCGTCGTCACCCGCACCCTCGCCGCGCGTCTGCAACCAATGGTCGCCCCCGGAAACTGTTGCTTCGACTGACGACACCGCGTGCACCCCAGGTTTTTGTCAACCAAAGCCTGGCCCTCTCCATGGGGTGTTCCGTCCGTCCTTGGTTCCCCCTCTTGCCGCAGGCTGCTATCAGGGGGCGCTCCCAAAACCCTTACGGTGCGAGGCATTGTGTAAGGTTCTCCTTGTTGCCTCGGCCCTCTCCGTGGTACACAAAAAACGTAAGATCCGCAGGTGCAGGTTTCGGTCTGGCATCCCCTTCTCAAAGCCGCGAACCGCTCCATTCACCCGGCCATTTCGACATCTCAGCACCAGAGAGCAACCATGCAGGACAACCACTCCCTCGCCGCTTCGGACCTGCAGCTCCAATACATCCCGGGCACTTCGCCGGTGGGAATGCGGACCTTCAAGGACCGGGAAGAAATCATCGCCGTCAATCCGCCCGCCGAACAGAATTTTGCCCTGGCTCCCCAGGCCGCTAAGGAGGCCGAAATGCCATGGCCGGTTTGCTCAGAGACGTCATCGAGGGGTCGGAACCTCCGAAGCCAGCACCACCGCCAAGCATTGTTGGAGATGCGTTATGAACCCCACGGATGAACGATCCGCGCACGCCACAGCCTTACGCCACCAGGCAGAGGCCCTGGTCCAATCGGCACAGTCCCCGGTCGACCTCGCCGCGCTGCCCCCCGAAGAGACCTGGCGGATGCTCCATGAACTGCGGGTGCATCAGGTCGAGCTGGAGCAGCAAAACGAGGAGCTGCGCCGTACCCAGGAACAACTCGAAGCGGCGAAAACACGCTATTTCGACCTCTATGAGATGGCCCCGGTAGGTTACTGCACCCTGAACGCGGAAGGGCTTATCCTGGAGGCCAACCTCGCCGCCGCCTCCATGCTGGGCATTGCCCGCGGGGCGCTGATCAACCAGCCGCTCTCGCGGTTCCTGTTCAGCGACGACCAGAACATCCTGCATTTGCTGCGGAAAACACTCTTTGTCAACGGAGAGCCGCAGGGGTGCGAGCTGCGGATGGTGCTTCCAGGCGGCACGATATCCTGGGTACGGCTTGATGCCACCCTGATGGCCGATGCCGCCGATACGCCCCAATGCCGCATGGTGCTCAGCGATATCAGCCAGCGCAAACTGTCCGAGGAAGCTCTGCGAACAAGCGCACAACGGTTGCGTTTTCTCGTCCAGAGCACCTCGGACAGTCAGGTCATCCTCAACCCCGACGGCACCCTGCGATACCTCAGTCCGGCAATGGAAAAAATCACCGGCTTTTCGCTTGCCGCCCTGGAAGGCCGAGCGTTCGCAACCTTCATCCATCCCGACGACACGCACCGGGTACGGGCAGTCTGGGAGGAGACGCTCGCCCATCCGGAAAAGACCGTCACCCTCCAATTCCGGCATGTCCACAAAACCAGGGGCTGGGTCTTTCTCGAGGCTATAGCCCAGAGTTTTCTGAACGAACCTTTGATCAACGGGGTTATCGCCAGTGTCCGGGACATCAGTGAACGGCAGGCGCTGGAACGGGCAGTGTGCCAGCATGAGCGCGACCTCGAGGCCATTTTCAACGCCACCACCGAATCGATTCACCTGGTCGATACGCAGGGCACCGTGCTCATGGCCAACGAGCCCACCGCCCGCCGCCTGGGCACCACGTTGGAGGAGCTGGTCGGCCGCCCAATTTTTAATTTTTTCCCGCCCGAGGTGGCCGCCAGGAGACAAAACCATATTCAGCAGGTGGTGACGTCCGGCCAACCCTTGACGATACTCGACCAACGCGACGGCCACTCCTTTAAATCGAGCCTCTGGCCGATGATAAATGTCGACGGTGATGTCGATCGGATTGCCATCTTCTGCAAAGAGGTGACCGAGCGCGTTGCTGCCGAGCAGGCTCTTGTCCACACCCAGACGCTGCTCAACGCCACCCAGCAGCTCACCCGGGTTGGCGGCTGGGAATGGGACGTGGCTGGGCACCACATGACCTGGACCGACGAGACCTACCGCATCCACGGCCTGACGCCTGCCGACCAGCCGGCCGACGCAGCTGAACACATCCGCCGGAGCCTGGCCTGTTACCCGCCCGAAGACCGGGCTCTGGTCGCCACGGCCTTCCAGCGCTGCGTCGCATCGGGTGAGCCCTATGATCTCCGTGTCCGTTTTGTCGCCGTTGACGGGCGTGAGCTCTGGGTCCGTACCGTGGCCGAACCTGTGTGCGAGGACGGACGGGTTGCCCTGGTGCGCGGCAACATCATGGACATCACCCGGCAGGTGG
>CAIMMA010000788.1 GCA_903842475.1 uncultured bacterium | reverse complement strand
GTTTGATGACCACCGGGTTGTCGTCGACGATCAGGATGGAGTTGTCGGCTGTTTTTTCATTCTTTTTCATAAAGGACATAATGGCGGAAAACAAAGCCGTCGTCAAGATACAAGAGGCGGAAAGCCCCAGAGGGGGCAAGGAGATCGTTCCCTGTTTCCATGGGCGCTCTGGGAGGGGACCGCGTGCTTGCTATTGTGGAGATGGCAGAGTTGGCATGAAACCTGATTCTCGTCCGCCTGCTTTGTTCGGTAGGTTTTCAAGAGATTCTTTTTTGGGGAACAGAAAAATTTCTTTGCGGTTCTCGGTGGTTGCTGACAGCATGGCCCGATTGTTGCTACCACAAGGTAGTCGTGTATGTTTTTGTGCCTGATGCGCGGAAGCAGCAGTGTGTTATGGAAAACCAAGGAGGAATCGTATGAGAATCGCTGTGTATGGGCTGGTCATAAGTATCTTGTCAGCCGGCAGCAGTCTTGCCGCGGGACGGGCAATAACGTTGGCGGCAATGCCGCAGGAGGCGGCTGTTGGCTCTTCGGTGCATCTGCAGTGCACTGCCACCGGAGGTTGGCTGCTCCCCTTGGTTTCTGCAACAATTACCATTAAAAATCCCAGTGGCGCCAGCTTGATTGCAGCCCAGAAAATGGGGATTAACGGTTCCATCGCCAGTTACGATTATCCTGTTCCGGGTGACGGAATTGCCGGAAATTGGAATTACAGTTGTGAAATTAGGGATCGCCGCGCCAAAATAATCGGTTCCAGCGTCTTTACTGTCGCCAAAGCACCTACATTTGTCATTGGCCCGATACCGGCGCACAATACGATCACCAAGTATGAGGGATCGGTTACCTGCATCAGTTGCCACGCCAAGGAAGCAACGGACATGGTGAACAGCCTGCATTCCAAATGGAAAGCTCCGACGCCGGAACTGACCAACACCAACGGTGCAGAGCTTGGAAAAGGGAAAGGAGGTATCAATACCTTCTGCACCTATGCCATGTCGTCGAAAAATGCCTGTTTTACCTGCCATGTCCGATCGGATGGCAATGCGCCGCATCCGGCTGAAGCGAAAGATGTCGACTGCCTGATGTGTCATAGCGACACCTACCAGAGAAAGTTTGTCACCGATCCGACCAATACCAAAACTGTGACCAATGTGTTAGGAGAAACCAAGACCTATGTCTTCGGTAAAGTAGACAGCCTTGGGAACTATATTATAGAACCTGATTACGGCAAGATGCCTGCCGGAACCAATATGGTGAATGTGGCCAGAACCGTTCATCTGCCGACCAATACATCATGCCTGCGCTGCCATGCCACAGCCGGTGGCGGTGACTGGACCAAACGGGGCGATATGGGCCTGAATTCGGCCAGTCCAACCGCGGACCAGGATGTGCACCTGTCGCAAAATGGCGCCAAACTCGCCTGTATTGATTGCCACGCTGCGCTGAATCATAAAATTGCCGGCAGGGGCATTGATTTGCGAGGAACAGAAGCGACCGCTCCGACTTGCGAGGCGTGCCACACATCTGCTCCTCATGCCAATACAACGCTCAATCGGCATGCCGCCGGACAAGTCAGTTGCCAGGTCTGTCATATCCGTCAATTTGCCAAGGGCGGAGCGACGGAAATGTCCAGGGACTTCACCAAACCGGTATGGAGCACTGCGCCTAACTCTGGCCAGGGAGGTTTTATCGGTACGGAGATCAAACAGGCGAATGTGCAACCAGAATATGTATGGTTTGATGGAACATCAAATGGTTACAATGTTGGCGAAACCATTGCGGCCGGCACTGATGGCGTCTACCATATGGCTAAAGCCAACGGTGCCCCCTTTGATGGCAAGTCTTCAATCGTCCCCATAAAGAGACACCTCTCGGTTATGCCTCTACATACCAGCGGCAAGATGGTGCCGCCGGCGATCATGTGGATGTTCCTAACCGGAAGATTTGATGATGCTGTTCAGGAAGGCATGAAAGAGCAAGGCATGACCGGTGGTTACACGCTGGTTAAAGCCGATGCCGAAATGCTGATCACCCACGGAGTCGAGCCCAAGGCAAAAGCGCCTTCCTGCACCGAATGTCATAACAACCTGGGCACCACCCCGGATGGCACCGGTATGGTACCTTTTACCAAACTGGGCTACCACACCGTTCCCAATGCGGTGAAATCCTGCAACCTTTGTCATGAGCAAAAAAGTCTGGGATGGGGCACGACGCATCAGCAGCATAGGGATCACCTCTCATGCTCCAGCTGCCATACCAAAGAGCCTACGGGTTTGGTCAACACAAAAAGCATTCTCTGCAGCACCTGCCATGATAGCAAATCATGGTTGGGCAGGGAAAGTCATAAAAAACATGTGGAGAAACAAGTGAAATGCGCAACGTGCCACACGTTTAACTGATCGAGGGAGTGCTGCTCGGCAGGGCGACCAACAGGGGACAATACGTCCCCTGCTTTTTTTGGGGGGCAGCTGCGCCGTCAGGTGAGCTGATCAAGAAAATGGCGCATTTGTCGGGACCACCAGGGCCAGTCGTGATCGACATCCTGGCCCCAGAAATCAATCCACGCCGGGATTCGTTTCTCCCTGAAGACGGCCTCCAGCGAGCGGGTATCCTCCAGCGCCTCTGCTTCCCAGGCGCCCTGGCCGACGCAGACCACGATGTTGCTGCGGCGATACCAGTCCATGAACCAGCCGCTGTTCAGGCCGGGCAGATAGTGGAGCGGCGAGTTGAAATAGATCGCCGGAATGTCGGCGGCGGCAATGCCGAATTCAATGTGGTCGAGGCGGTAAAGACCGCTCAAGGCGATGGTTCCGGCGAACAGGTCGGGATGCTTGAGGAAAATGTTGACCGCATGGTAGGCGCCCATGCTGCAGCCGTTGGCCATGATCCGGATGTCCGGCTGATTGCAATGGTTGCGGATAAAGGGGACGACTTCGTCGACGATGTAGCGATCATAGGCCTGATGCCGGGCATTGCGATCCGCAGGCGATGCCGTGAAATTGTACCAGGATTCGGCGTCAACGCTGTCCACGCAGAACAGTTTGATCCGGCCGGCATCGATGAAATCGGCAATCTGGTCGATCATGCCCATGCCTTCGTAATCAAAGTAGCGGCCCAGCGAGCAGGGGAAGACCAGCAACGGCAGGCCCCAGTGTCCGTACACTTTAAGCGTCATCTCCCGATGCAAGCTGGGGCTGAACCACTGATGTGCTTCAATCTGCATGGCTTAGTCCTCCACGGGGTGGGTTTGGTGGATGAAGGCCGCGATCGTGTCCATCCGATCAAGTTCCCGGGTGCGGAAAATGTAGCCCATGTCGCCCAATGCACTTGAAAACACACCGGGCACCCGGTCGACCTGGCACAGGTCGGCGGCGTAGCGGTCCAGGATTTCTTCGTGGGGATGCACGTAGGGCAGGCCGTTTTTGCGGCTGGCGTAACAGCAGTGATATTTGCGGTCGAAATGGTCCGGTCCCTTGCCATGGACGAGCAGCTCCGCCCAGATGCGGTAAATGTCGAGGTCGCAGGCGTAGTTGAACATGTCGGTGGTGAAACCGCCGGGAGGGCGCATGTTCACCTCCAGGGCGGTGTAGCTTTCCGGACCGGTCTGAAAGAATTCGATGTGGAAAAAACGTTCCCGGACATTGAAAGTCTGCAGGCAGCGGCGGCCGGCCGCCTCCAGGGCCGGAGGGATCTCGCGCAGGGAATGGTAGGCGATGTGGCGGGCTTCATTGACCGTTTCCATGATCCCCTGGCTAAAGACATGCGAGGTCCAGAAGACCGGGCGCCCCTGGAGATCGCACAGGCCGTCGAAGCTGATGATCGTGCCTTTGACAAAGGCCTCGATGATATAGTCGACCGGTGGTTTCTTCGTAAAAAACCGTTCCAGATCCTCATCCGCATCAAAGCGGAAGGTATCCAGGGCGCCGACGCCCTCGTTGGGTTTGGCGACCACCGGGTAGCCGGTTTCCCGGATGAGGGCCCTGGCCTCCTTAAGGTCATGGACGACCCGGCCGGCGGCCACCGGGATCTCCGCCTCCCTGAATTTCTCCTTCATCTCTGATTTACGGCGGATCATGCCGATATCTGCTTGCCTGAGGCCAAAGACGTTGAAGTCGTCGCGCAGCCTGGCCTCGGTGCCCAGCCAATACTCGTTGAGACTGTCGATTCGGTCGATCTTGCCGTATTTATGGGTGAAATAGCCGCAGGCCCGGAGCAGCTGTCCGTACTCGTCCATCCGCTCGACCCGGTAGTATTCGGTGAGGGCGGCGCGGACCTCGGCCGGGAGGGTCTCGTAGGGGGCATCGCCGATGCCCAGGGCCTGGGCCCCGGCCTGCTTGAGCTGGAGGCAGAACCGGTGGTACTGGGATGGAAAGTGGGGCGAGAGAAAAACACAATTCATGGGCATCGTCCTTCTGTGGCAAAGAGGGGGGAGGGCGTTGCTGGCCCCTGATTCTTCTCGGCAACAATACCATGGCGGCGGGGCTTTGACTACCAGGAGAAGCGAAAGGATGATGGCTTTATTCAGCCATGCCCCCTTGCCCTCTGGCGCCCTCGTCTTCCAGCAGGGTCAGCAGCCGCTGGAAGTCAAAGTTTTCCACCAGGGTCCGTAACGCCGCTGCCAGGGAACTATCAGTGATTGAGTCGATGATCGCCGTGGTTTGTCCAGGGTTCAGGACCAGGGCCGCTGCCAGCAACCTGCTCTTTAGCTCTGCGGGCAAGGCCGCCAGCCGCGCCGGAGTCAGCACGGCCTCGCCTTCTTCCTCAGGCGTCGGCTCCGGGGTTGTCGCATAGGTATAGGTCAGATCGAGGTGGGTTGCCATGGTCTCGAAGATTTCTGCCTCGCGGAAGGGCTTGCGCACCAGGGCGTCGCAACCCGCCTCCAGGATCGGTCCCTGTTGTTCCAGCATGGCGGAGGCGGTGAGGGCGACGATGGCCGTCGATTTGCCAGTCTCCGTGGCCCTGATCCGCCGGGTCGCCTCCATGCCATCCATCACCGGCATGCGGATGTCCATCCAGATGAAGTCCGGCTGGAAGGCGGCAAAGGCGGCCACGGCCTCCAGCCCGTTGCCCGCTTGCCGGACTTCGAAGCCCACCGACTTGAGCAGGGTGACCAGCAAGGTACGGTTCTCTTCGCTATCTTCGACAACCAGGACCACGGGCACCTTTTGCCCGGGGGCAAGACCAAGCACCTGGCGCTGGGGAGCCCTGTCTTCGAGGTTGGTTCTCTGGCCCTTTTCGATATCGATTTCCAGGCGGAAGGTGGTTCCCTCTCCCCTCCGGCTGGTCAAGGTGAGGTCGCCTCCCAGAACGCGGGCATAATCGCGGCTAATGGCCATGCCCAGGCCGGTGCCGGTGCCCGATTGTCTGCCGCTGGCTGTTTGTTCGAAATAGGTGAAGACTTTATCCCGCTCATCCTCCGCAATGCCGATCCCGGTGTCGTTGACCTCCACCACCAGCCGAAGCTTGTTGTCAGGGGCGACCTGCACCGATGCCTCGAGCCGCACCCCGCCGCGATCGGTGAATTTGACCGCGTTGGCCAGGAGGTTGATCAGCATCTGCCGCAGTTTCTTCTCATCGGTCACAATGTAATGGGGCAGCTGGTCGTGTCCGGTGACTTCGAAGGACAGGCTTTTGGCCTCCGTCCTTTGGCGAAAC